>JAAYGR010000048.1 GCA_012727675.1 Bacillota bacterium | reverse complement strand
GGCTCTAGACAGCTTATCCGACTTGGAGCTGCAAAGTGAGCTAGCAGCATCCCGGGAAAATTCAGAGGAGGCTCCGAAGGTTCAGATCCTGCGGGAAATCGAGACAGCGGAACTAGCCCACATGACGCCCTTTGAAGCTCTCAATCGCCTGGTTGAATGGCAAGCTCGCCTGCGTAAGGAGAAATAGAAAATGACTCCAATTATTGTTTTGGAAGAACATACAGCTAACAAGATCGCCGCCGGTGAAGTTGTAGAAAGACCGGCATCGGTTGTCAAAGAAATAGTGGAAAACTCCCTAGATGCTGGAGCCACAAGTATCGACATTGAAATCCGAGAGGGAGGTAAAGAGTACCTGCGGGTCGTAGACAACGGCCGCGGGATTCCGCCGGAGGAAGTGCCCCTGGCCTTTGAACGCCACGCCACCAGCAAGATCCGTTCGGCAGATGATTTGTTTCGGATTGTCACCTTGGGCTTTCGGGGCGAAGCACTGCCCAGTATCGCGGCTGTGTCTGAGATGGAAATGGTGACCAAGACCCAAGAAGCTCCCATGGGGACACTGATTGCCTTCTCAGGCGGCAGGCGGACCAGACTGGAGAGTGTGGGAGCACCTCCGGGCACCGCTGTCACTGTACAGAGGCTTTTTTTCAACACTCCTGCCCGGTATAAGTTTCTCAATCAAGCAGCCAGCGAACGGCGCTACGTCTTTGACATTGTGGGACGACTGGCTCTAGCTAACCCCAATGTTCGCTTTCGACTGGTATCTGATGGTGAGGAGATCTTTGTCACCCCGGGTGATGGCAACATCGAGGCTGTAATGTGGAGTATTTACGGCTCCCGCATCGGTAAACATTTAGTGCCTGTTCACCGGGAGAGCGGCTATCTTGTCATCAGCGGCTATGTTTGCAAGCCGGAAATCCATCGGGGCAATCGGCAGGCACAGACATTTATCGTCAACGGTCGAGTCGTTGAAAGCCCCCTGCTGGCCAGTGCCATGGAGAAAGGCTACCAAACCATGCTGCCTCGCCGTCGGTTTCCCATCGGGGTGCTGGCACTGACCATAGAGCCAACTAGAGTGGATGTCAATGTACATCCTACAAAACGGGAGATCCGCTTAAGTGACAGCAGCGAAGTATACAGGCAGGTGCTGCTGGCTGTAAAGCAAGCCCTGGAAACAACCACACCTTTTGAGCCCTGGGCTTTTCCCCGGCAGGAGGAAGATACGAGAGAAGCAATATCTCCACCGGAACCTACTTCGTCTGTCGGAAAGCCCAGCTTTGTGCAGGAGACCATGGGGCAAACCATGAATTCGCCTTCCCTGAAAAGAAGGGCAATCCCGGTGATTCCCCCTATAAGGCAAGAAAAGGCAGCAAGGGTCGAAGTTAGTCACAGCCTGCCTTCTGCTGATGTGACAACAGATAGCCAGCCTGAGGTCCGGTCATCATATACCCCACCTTCCGGTCCAGATCATTGTGACACCAGCTTCGCTCCTCGGCATGCTTTCCACCGGATTCTGGGGCAGTTTCAGGCAACGTATATCTTGGTTGAGGCGGAAGAGGAACTATGGCTAATTGACCAGCACGCAGCCCATGAGCGGATCCTTTATGAACGTTTCCTAGAGGAACTGCAGACCAGCCGAATTAAGACCCAGCCGCTCCTTGTGCCGATTAACTTGGAGCTGGGACCAGCGGCGGCAGCGGCGGTTATGGAGTGGTCTTCTAAGCTCCAGCAGCTGGGCTTTGAGGTTGAGGAGTTCGGCTCAAAGGACTGTCTGATCCGTTCGGTTCCAGCTGAGCTTTCCGGGATAGGACCAAAGGACCTAGAAGAGCTGCTGTTGGGAGTAATCACTAAGGGAGAGACTACTGATTATCGGGAGAATGCTTTAATTCTCATGGCCTGCAAAGGAGCCGTCAAGGCAGGTGAGAGGCTTACACCGGCCGCGATGGAAGACCTCCTCGGCAGCCTCCTAAATACCAAGAATCCCTTTACTTGCCCCCACGGCAGGCCTGTGATAGTGCGCCTGGCATTAGATGATATTCATCGGCGGTTCGGCAGGCTCTAGATCAATTTCGACACTGGGAGTGAAGGGCATGCGTCCCATATTGGTAATTGTAGGGCCTACAGCCGTAGGAAAGACGGAGCTGGCCATCGAGGTAGCAGAAGAGGTGGATGGAGAGATTATCTCCGCGGATTCGATGCAGGTGTATCGGGGATTGGATATCGGCACCGCTAAGCCTACAGAAGAGGAACGCCGAGGAGTCCCCCATCACCTGTTGGACATAGTTGATCCCAAAGATGAGTTTAGCGTAGCTGATTACCAGGCTATGGTGGAGGAAGTTCTTGCAGACCTGGCCGCGAGGGACAAGACTCCAATTCTAACCGGAGGTACTGGGCTTTATATTCAGGCTGTCTTACAAGGATTTGTCTTTAGCCCTGAAGGAAAGGATCCAGAGCTGCGGTCTCGGTTGGAGGACATGGCAGATGCTGAGGGCAATAAAGCGCTCCATGCACAGCTGGCCCAGGTGGATCCGGAAACGGCTAGGAGACTTCATCCCAATGACCGCCGCCGGATTATCCGGGCTTTGGAAGTATTCTATTCTACAGGCCAGCCCCTTTCCCAGCATCTCAAGATGCAAAGGGAGGGGGGACCCCGACATAGATCGGTGAAGTTTGGACTCATCCGCAACCGGGCCCGTCTCTATGAGCGCATCAATACCCGGGTTGATCTCATGATGGAGGCTGGACTGTTAGATGAGGTTAAGGGCCTCTTAGAGCAGGGTCTAAGTGATGATTCCACCGCCATGCAGGCCCTAGGCTACAAGGAATTTGTGGGCTACCTTCGGGGTGAGTATGATTTGGAGGAGGCAGTTCGCCTCCTTAAGCGGGACACCCGCCGCTATGCCAAGCGCCAGCTGACCTGGTTCCGGCGGGATAAGGAAATCATTTGGCTGGATCTAGATCGATTAAGTATTCGTGACGCAGTGCACAAGATTGTGGCCATTTATTGGAGGAATTTTCACATATGAAAGGAAATATGAATGCATGGGGGTGCATCAACAGCAGCCGGCAGCATTAGGAGGAGCATGTATGGCAAAGACAGCGATTGGATTGCAGGATCTCTATCTCAACCAGATTCGTAAGGAACATATCCCTGGCATCATCTACTTGATCAACGGAGTGCAGCTGCGGGGACTTGTCCGGGCCTTCGACAATTTTACCGTCCTTCTAGAAAGCGACGGGAGAAATGATTTGATTTATAAGCACGCTATTTCAACAATTACACCTCAAAAACCCTTTACTCTAGCCGCAACTTCCCATGGAGAGTAAACCCAGCGTAACTCTTTTGTTTTGCAAAGAAAGGAGCTGCAGCAAGGAGCTCTTTTCTTTTTTATGCCCCGCCGTCAACACATTTACAAGCCTATTTACATATATATGATAGGGCACCGAAAACACGGCATCCGTGGGGTGGGAGGATGCATAACCGCAATTTAGCCCCGATGACAGTAGAAGAAGTCCTTGACTGGCTGGAGGAGGGTAGGGTTTCGCCGGCAGAAGCCTTTGCCCTTTTTCGAACTATAGGAGAGCGGGTTGAAATTGTAAACAGCCAGCCTAAGGAAACCCAGGAGAAGCTTAAGGATGTGCTGGCTGAGCTAGACGGCCTAATCGGTCTAACAGAGGTCAAGCAGCTTGTTAGGGAGATTCAAGCCTTTGTGCAGATCCAAAAGCGGCGGACAGAAGAGCGGTTGGTCACCGAGCCGCTGGTCCTCCATACCATCTTCCGGGGCAATCCCGGTACTGGAAAAACTACGGTGGCCAGGATTCTAGGCCGCATGTTTCGCCATATGGGAGTTCTGCCTAGGGGGCATCTAGTGGAGGTGGAACGGGCAGACCTGGTAGGCGAATACATCGGGCACACTGCCCAAAAAACCCGGGAGCAGATAAGAAAAGCTATGGGAGGTATCCTGTTTATCGATGAGGCATACTCCCTTGCCCGGGGCGGTGAGAAGGATTTCGGCAAGGAAGCCATTGATACCCTGGTTAAGGCCATGGAAGACCATAAGCAGGAATTTATCCTCATCCTTGCGGGATACACCGATGAAATGAACTTCTTCCTCCAAAGCAATCCCGGTTTAAGGTCACGGTTTCCCATACACATAGATTTTCCTGATTACAATGCCCAGGAGCTCCTTGCCATCGCAGAATTGATGCTGGAAAAACGCCAATACAAGCTCAGTGAAGCAGCACGCCGGCGGCTGGCCCTTCTGATTCAAAGGGGACTGCGGAGCGATTCCTATACCTTTGGCAATGCCCGCACTGTCCGTAACTGGATTGAGCTGGCCATTCGCCGACAGGCTGTCCGGTTGGTGCAGAAGCCCGGTGACGTGACCCGGGAAGACTTGATGTATATTGAAGCGGAGGATTTCGGGGAGGGATTGTAAGCTTGAAGGCTTGCATGATCATCGGCAAAGCTAATGTGGGCAAGACCCTTTTCGCCGTCAACTTTGCCGGCTACCTCGGGGTCTCCCGACTCGATATAGAGTTTACAACCCCCAACGGTGAGACTTATCGCCGCACCTTATCTCAACGGGAGGCTGTAGAGGAGCTTACCAGTCCAAATCCCCACCATACCTTAGGTTTGCAGCGCTTGGAGATTCAGATGCCGGGCCTTAAGGGCAAGAAGCGATTCGCTCTATTGGATACCAGCGGGCTAACCGACGGCATTCCCGAAGAATCGATGATCAGGCGGGCCATGGCTCAGACCCTGGCCCAAGTCCGGGAGGCTGCCGTCATCCTGCACTTGATTGATGCCAGCAGCGTCGGTAAGCACGGCGCAGTAGAGGCTGTGGGCCAGGTGGACTGGCAAGTCGCTCAATTTGGTGGTATGCGGACAGGGTATGCTATTCTCGCCAACAAGATGGACCTGCCGGAGGCCGCCGATGGTCTGGTTCAGATTCGCAGAGAGTTTCCCGGACATGTGATTCTGCCAATTTCTGCACTCCTCAAAACCGGCTTTGCCGAGGTGAAACAATTTGTCTGGCACCACCTTTGACCTTCCCTTGCTTTCTCTGATACGATTGGCCCTGGCCTGTTTTCTTACCGGTACTGCTGTTAAGTTGATGGATGATTACCTAGATGCCCCCTTTGATCAAATGATTGGCAAAAGGACTTGGGCCGCTGAACTTAAGGAAGCCGCTTTCCCCTACGCCCTTGCGGCCTTGAGCCTTGGAGTTGCCGCTGATCCGGTGTGGTCGATAACCCTTTTTTGGGCAAGTTATGCCGTGGGAATGCGGGGAGACTTGATCCGACCGTTAAGTCTGGGGCTGACGGGATGGCAGGAAGCTTTAGTCTTGGCATTCCTTGCCCACCTACTTTTTGGGTGGCAGGAAATGCTTAGCTCGTGGATGGCGATTTTTGCTTTACAGGCCATCGATGATCTGCGGGATCAGAGGGAGGATGGATTGACCGGCGCCGGCAATTGGGCTGTTAAGTGGGGAACAGTGGAAACCGCCATAGCAGCGGTACTGGCTGTTGCTGTCTCGGCCTATTTGAATTTGGGCAAGTTGGTGTTGGTGCTATTGAGCAGCCTGCTGGTTGTAATCATTCAGGAGTCGGGAGCAGGAACGGGAGGTCAAACCGGTGATTAAGATGATAGTGCTCATTCTTTCGAGTATACTTGTGGGTCTTGCTGCAGGCCGCCGGCTGGGGCTTATCCAGGGGTTTCAGGCTGGGATGGCCTACGGTCTCTTGGACGCAAGGCGGCAAAGTCTAGAAACAGGCTGCTGTCCCATCTGTGACTCCCTGCATCTTGTCACAGGCAGCGACCCTGATCAAGAAGCTGCCGGCACCCTTGAAACCTATACCCCCGATCCCCTTCACGATGGCAGCAGGGGACCAGGCAGTGAAGGAGGAGCCGCTGAGGCAGAGTACGGGGAATTTGGAACTGTGATTGCAGGATGTTGCCGGCAAGTATTGAATCTGCTTATGGGAGCTTTTTCTATGCCCTGGAAGTATACAACTGAATTCATAAAGGAGGCTTGGAGGCGGCTAATCCTGCATTCCCTACCAAAGGTGAGGGAACAGCTGGCTTGGCTTGGCCGCAGGTTCGATGCAAACTGCTAAACGTATTCAACA
The DNA here is from genome assembly GCA_012727675.1 of Bacillota bacterium. Lineage (GTDB taxonomy): Bacteria > Bacillota > Limnochordia > DTU087 > DTU087 > DTU087. The sequence continues at coordinate 27,658 of JAAYGR010000048.1, read as the reverse complement.
ATTGCCACCGTATTTGTTCGCTGAGATAGATAAGAAGATTGCCAAGGCTAAAGCTGCCGGAGTTGATATTATCAGCTTAGGAATGGGTGACCCCGATCGCCCAACACCTTCCCATATTATCAAGAGGCTGCAGTCAGCGGTAGAAGAGCCATGGACCCACCGCTACCCCACCTATGAGGGGATGCTGTCATTTCGGGAGGCAGTAGCCGACTGGTATCGGCAAAGCCGAGGGGTAGACCTTGACCCGGTTTCTGAGATTGTGGCCTTAATCGGGTCTAAAGAAGGACTAGCCCACATATCGCTGTGCTATGTGGATCCCGGAGACATTAACCTAGTTCCGGATCCCGGTTATCCTGCCTACAGCACCGGCACCTTGTTTGCCGGAGGCAGAAGCTACAAGATGCCCCTTTTGGAACAGAACGGATTTCTGCCGGACCTTGATGCCATTCCCGTTGACATAGCCAAACAGGCAAAACTGATGTTTCTCAACTACCCCAACAATCCCACTGGGGCAGTTGCCCCCAGGGAGTTTTACGAGGATGTCATTGCCTTCGCCCGGGAGTATGACATCATAATCTGTCATGATGCCGCCTACAGCGAAGTGGCCTTTGACGGCTATCGTCCTTTAAGCTTTCTTGAGATCGACGGCGCTAAGGACGTCGGCATCGAATTCCATTCTCTCTCCAAGACCTACAACATGACCGGCTGGCGGCTGGCCTGGGCTGCCGGAAATACAGAAGTCATTGAAGCTTTAGCCAGGGTTAAGGGCAACATTGATTCGGGAGTTTTTTCTGCTGTCCAGCTGGCTGGTATAGAGGCATTGAAGGGGCCCCAGGACTCTGTAGATGTTATGAGAGAGGTCTACAAGGAGCGGCGGGACCTCATGGTGGAAGGCCTGCGGGAACTGGGCTGGACGATCGATAAACCCAAGGCTACCATATACGTTTGGGCCCCAGTCCCCAATGGGTATACCTCCACACAGTTCGCCGCCGAGCTCTTAGAAAAGGCGGGGGTTGTAGTGACCCCTGGAAATGGGTATGGTGAGTATGGCGAAGGATTTATCCGCATATCCCTTTGTGTTGAGAAGGAAAGGATCAAGGCAGCTCTGCAGCGGCTGAAGGATGCCGGGATCCGCTACTCTTAATTCGCTATTTTCAGAAGGCAAGGGATAGTCTAGCTAGGCCCGAAAAGCATCGCTTCAGCCGGTTAACCGGCTTTGTAGCAAAACAGCAAGCAGCAGAAGCAGAATACATAATCGATACCATATGAGGAGAATGATATGCAATCCGTTAAGCAGTTGATTAATGACGCCAAGATAGCTATTAGGCCCAAATGGGATGAGATCGAAAGGATTAAGCTGGCCAACCAAGCCCGGGTACTGGCGGCTTTTCAAGACAATCAGGTGAGCGAGTATCATTTTGCCGGCAGCACCGGCTACGGTTATAACGACAGCGGTCGTGAGACTATTGAGGCTATCTATGCCCAAGTATTTGGCGGGGAAGCAGCCCTTGTCCGACCTCAGCTGGTTTCTGGAACCCACGCCATTGCCACTTGTCTTGCCGCTTTACTCGAGCCAGGTGATGAACTGGTATCCCTCATTGGAGCCCCTTATGATACCCTGCAGCAGGTTATCGGCACAAAAGGTGATGTACCCCGCAGTTTGGTGCAGCAGGGTATTTCCTATAAAGAGGTGCCGCTGGATGAGAGGGGCAGATGGAGTAAAGAGGGAATTTTGGCTGCTGTCAGCCCTGGAACCAAGATGGTATTGATTCAACGCTCCCGGGGCTACAGCTGGCGTCCAGCCCTAAGTGTTGATGAAATCGGGGAGATAGTGTCCCTGGTCAGAGAAGTTAGCCTCAAGACCATTATTTTCGTGGATAATTGCTACGGATAATTTGTGGAGACTAAGGAGCCGTGTCACGTGGGAGCAGACCTTATAGCCGGTTCTCTGATCAAAAACCCCGGGGGCGGTCTGGTGGCAGGGGGCGGCTATGCAGTCGGTAGTGCCCAGCTGATCGAGGCTGTTGCGGATCGAATGACTGCTCCGGGATTAGGGGGCAGGCTGGGACCGACCTTCGGGCTAAATCGCTGGATCCTGCAGGGGTTGTGGATAGCACCCCATGTAGTAGGTGAGGCACTGGCCGGAGCGGTTCTTGCGGCCAAGGTCATGGAAGATCTCGGATATCCAGTCTCTCCCCGGTGGAATGAACCGAGAGGAGACATCGTTCAGGCTGTTGAGATGTCAACAAAGGAAGGACTACTAACCTTTTGTCAGGGTATCCAAGCGGCTTCTCCTGTAGATAGCTTTGTCCAGCCGGTGCCGGGGGACATGCCTGGTTATGAAGATCCTGTTATTATGGCTGGAGGCACCTTCATTCAGGGCTCCTCCATAGAATTGAGTGCCGATGGACCACTGCGGGCTCCATATACAGCCTATTTGCAGGGAGGGCTGTGCAAAGAACATGTGGAGCTTGCTCTTCAGCGGGTGGTAGAATCCCTTGTGGCAAAAACCGAAGGATCTGCATAAAGAGAAGTAAGCTCAAACTGCAGTGCTTGACTTGCGGGGTAGGTTTGTTAAAATTGTTCTTGTTAAAGTGGTAGACCACAAATCAACAGAAGGGTGGAGAGACCGGAAAGGGGCTGGGAATGGAATGAAGAATGCTTTGGGTCGTCACGTCCTGTGCGAAGCATATGGATGTGATCCTAAGGTATTGGACGACAAAGATCAAGTCGAAAATATCATGGTACAGGCGGCGCTGCATGCTGGGGCTGAAGTGCGGGAAGTTGCATTTCACAAATTTGCGCCCCAAGGAGTAAGTGGTGTTGTGGTGATCTCTGAATCACACCTTGCTATTCACACATGGCCGGAATACGAGTATGCAGCCATTGATGTATTTACATGCGGACATACAGTTGACCCCTGGAATGCGCTGAACTACATGCTCGAGCACTTTAAGGCCAAGGATACAGACTCCTCTGAGGTGAAGAGGGGCGTGATGAAGCAAGGGTTGGTGAAGAGTCCGCAAGCCACCTAACAAAGGAGGCGAAGCTGGAGTTATATGTGTTACTCCAAAGAGAGTAGTTGTCCATGACATGCCCTTACCGTTCTGCGTTCTGATGAACGAGGCGGCAAGGGCATATTTCGTTTTCCGGCCGGATTGAAGGATTTGACGTACTTGTGTTGAATTGTACAATTTGGTAGATATTGATAACATAGCATTCTTTTTCTTGAGCCAAAGGAGTGGTCATGTCCATGGGTAGTGCATTGCCGCTCAACCATCATTTTGATGGGTTCAAGGCCTTCCGGGATTTGCCCGATGAAGACATCGTAAAGCAAGCCCAGGCTGGTCGTCAGGATGCAGTAGATTACTTGTTGTACAAGTATCAGAAGCTGGTTTACATATGGACCAGACCCTACTTCTTGCAGGGGGCCGAAGATGATGATCTCTTGCAAGAGGGGATGATCGGGCTCTACAAGGCAATCCGTGATTTTACTCCAGGCTCCTCATCTTTCTGGTCCTTCGCTAAGCTGTGTATCACCCGCAATATCATCAGTGCCATCAAGGGCACTACCAGGCAGAAGCATATCCCCCTGAACTCGTACACATCATTACACAAGCCCATTTATGATGCCGAGGGAGATCGAACACTGATGGAGGTTCTCTCCAACAACAGGGTAGATGACCCAGAGGCGCTGGTTATCGATCGGGAAAGGCTTCAGCATACTCAACGCTACATAAAAGAAGTACTGAGTGATTTTGAGTATAAGGTTTTTAGGCTTTATATTAACGGGCTGTCTTACAAAGAGATGGCTGAAGAGTTGGGTACCCATACCAAGTCCATCGATAACGCCCTTTGCCGAATCAAGGCCAAGATCGGAAGACACCTGTAGCGGCACTGGCAAAAACCGTGACATTTGAAGGGCAGGGGTTCTTGGGCTGTCTGACGAAATACTGGCAACATGGACTTCCTTAGTTTTTAGGTGAAGGCCCAATGTCTATTATGAAAGGGGAGAAGGCGCGTCTAAAGGGTTGCTCTGGAAAACAGCGCCGTATTCATGAGTTGGACAGCTCTGGCCATAAACCTGGTTTTTGCTGGCCCTGTTGCATATTGGACTTACAATGATGCTAAGGGACGAGATGCTAACCCCATTCTATGGGCCGCTACCGCACTTCTAGTTGGTCTTTTTTTTCTTGGACCGCTGGGACCCCTTGGCACCGGGATCGTCTTGATCATATATCTGCTGGTTCGACCGAAAGGTGCCATGCGCATCTGCCCCTACTGCAAGAAGAAAGCCCTCGATTGGCTGGCCTTTTGTCCCCACTGTAAAGGTGCATTAAAGCGGGATTGCTATCGCTGCTTTGCTGCAGTGGATGCTGAGAGTGAATTTTGTCCCAACTGCCACACCAAACTAAGCTGAGAGCCTAAATCCCTTCATCCCGGTTCAGGTTTGAATACCTTGGGGAGCTGAGAGCGGTGGAGGTGCAGTTAGGTGCTGACCCAATTGGAGATTGTTCTAAGACTGATTCTAGCAGTTGCTGCTGGAGGCTTAATTGGCCTTGAGCGGGAGATCCACGGCAGAGCTGCTGGATTTCGCACTCAAATCCTTGTTTGCTTAGGTTCAACCTTGATTATGTTGATTTCCATCTACGGCTTTGAGCAGTCCGGGGTAGGCACAACCCGGGATCCTGCCAGACTTGCAGCCCAGGTGGTAAGCGGTATCGGTTTTCTCGGTGCTGGTACTATTCTCAGGGAAGGTACCAGTATTAAAGGTCTTACCACGGCAGCCAGTCTTTGGGTTGTAGCCGGTATCGGCCTTGCCCTTGGGGCTGGATTTTACTTAGGCGCGGTTGTAACCACCATCCTTGCAGTCTTGACCTTGGTCAACAGGTTGGAGAGGTACCTGCTTCCCCACGAGGAACGTTCCCTGCGGATGCATATTGCCGATAGACCCGGCCAGCTGGCAGCTATAGCTGCACTGCTGGGACAAAGGCGGGTTAACATCCGCACTATGAAAGTAGATACAACCGATGATGGGGAATGCTACGTAGAAATGAAAGTAGAAACTCCCCATACCCTTCGCCTGGAAGTGCTGATGCAGGAATTATCTGCTCTACCTGAGGTAAAAGAGATTACTTGGCAGTAGTAGGAGGCCGAACGGTGAACATTCTCGTGACCAATGATGATGGAATCAGATCAAGGGGACTGCGGGAACTGGTCAAGGTCCTAAGTGAAGTTGGAAACGTGAGCGTTGTAGCACCAGACCAGGAACGCAGTGGGACGGGACATGCTGTAACAATGCATCGACCCCTGCGGGCCATTGAGATAACTGGAATTCCCGGTGCCGTTCAGGCTTTTCAGCTGGATGGTACCCCAGCCGATTGCGTAAAACTGGGGGTAGAGGTACTGCTGGAACAGCGGCCCCAGTTGGTAGTTTCGGGGGTAAATGCCGGTCCCAATTTAGGTACCGATGTCCTGTATTCCGGTACAGTGTCAGCGGCAGTGGAAGGACTGATCATGGGTGTTCCCGCCATAGCAGTTTCGATAGCTGATCACTCTGAAGAATGGCTGGGCTTGGATAAAGCAGTAGAAGTGGCAGCTCGAACTGCCCAAGCAATTGGAGAGAAGGGCCTTCCGGAGGACACGTTGCTAAATATCAATCTGCCGCGACTGCCGGCAGAAGAGATGAAGGGAATTAAGATTACGCGGGTGGGAATTCGCAGATACCGAGACTTTGTAGAAAAGCGAAAGGATCCTTGGGGCAGGCCCTACTTTTGGTTGACGGGGGAAGCCGTTGATATGGATGAAGGCCCGGATTCAGACACCAAGGCAGTTAAGGATGGTTGGATTTCCATAACACCGGTCCGATTCCGGCTGACTCATGAAGAGTTCTTGGAGGAATTGGCCAGTTGGAATTTGGACTAGCTTGAGATAGTGCCCCCTGGTGCAGCAGCCGCATATTCTGCCTGGGGGATGATCATGCTTCTTGGTACAGTTGTGCTGCCCACGGCTCTAGCAAGTGGAATATTGGCCTTCTTGGGTATTGGTATATATCTTTGGGTATGGGAAAGCTTCTCTAGGTCAGCTCTATCCCAAGAAGGTGGAAAAAACCGAAGCTTGAGGCTGCTGGCGGCGCTTATCAGGTTGGCTATTTGGGTATTTAAGGCCTCGATAGCGATACAGACAGTGGTATTAGGGTTACGTTTACTCGGGGGTGTAGGGGGAGTGGAGCTATGAAAAAGCATAACTGGCGTCAGTTTATTGCAGATATATCTTTGATGGCGCTCATCTGCTGTCTTGTTGCAGCAGGCATAGTGCTGTCTGATAGGGTCTATGCAGAGGACAAGCTTCAAGATCAGGGGATAGATTGGGCAAAGGTCATTGAAGAAAACAAGGAAAGCGACAAAGCAGAGAGTCGTCTGCTGAGGGGAATCGCCTACGCCAATATGGGTTTGCTTGCACAGGCAGCGGATGAACTCTCCATCGCTGGAGATAAGGCATATCGAGAGGAAATCGCTGGCTTTGTCCTGGACAAACTGAATCAGCTGCGCCATTCCCCAGATGATGTGCTGCTCCTTAATTGTGCCGCCTTTGGCAGCTATGCCTTTGGGGATTTTGAGCAATCAACCGGCTATTTTGAACGGATCATCAGTTTAGATCCTAACAATGTCTGGACCCGGAATTTCTGTGCCTTTACCTATGCCCAAGCGGGAGATATTGACCGGGCTCTACATCATCTAGAGCAAGCACTGAAAATAGACCGGGAAAACCAGTATACCCATCTGCTTCTAAGTGCTGCCTATAAAGAAAAGCAGCAGTACTTGATGGCCATCTATCATTATCTTCAAGCTCCTCAGGCAGTCCGTGAGCTTAAGCGCCACGGTGCCTTCTAGTCCAGGGGCTGATCTGTGCCGAGAGCCCGTCCAAAGAATAAGGTTTTCCAAGAAAGATTTCTGGGTACATATTACCCACAAACCAAACCTATGCTAATGTTAGGTTACTTTTCCCCGCAGTCGCGGCATAGGTTATAGTACTGAATATGCTACTTACTTGAGCTACCATCGCCCAAATTTCTTTGAGGTTTCCAGTAAGCTGGGATTTGCTCCTCACCGTGAGAGGATTTGCTATGGTCGGGTAGAAGTAATTAAGTAAGCGATGGCAATTGAGGGGGGATGCGCAATGATACAAGTAGCCAAAGATGATGTACTCAGGGGGTTGAAGAAGTTCAAGCGCCTAGCCAAGCAAGATCTTCTGGCCAGCAGCTTGACATCCAACCCCGACTTCTGGAAGGTGCAAGCTGAAAGCCGACGAGAGAAATACAGTCAGTTAATGGAGCTAGTAGAAGCAAAAGGGGTAGATTTGGCGTTCCAGACCGCGGCGGCGGAGTATGCCAAACTACCTCTTTTTGGTACCCAAGATAGTGTTGATCCCCAGCTCCGGGGAACAGAACAGGCACTGGAAATGTTCTTCACACTTCTGGGAATGACTTCAGAGCAGATGCAGGTGCTCAGAACATCGGGCACTCTGGCAGTTGAGTCCGGGGAATGGCAAACAGAAAGGGCTATGGAGGTTTAGGATTGGGCTTACTGGCGAAACTGATGGGCAAATTGACATCTGCGGCTCAGACTCCACGGCAGCCGGGGGTAGAGGTTACCAGGGATGCCGTATGGGTCTACGTTCAGTGCAATAAATGCGGGGAAAAGCTAGCTTTGCGCCTGCGCAAATCATCGGAAATCCAGCGAGAGGAAGCAGGCGGCCAAGGATATCAAATGTTCATTAATAAGACGATAGTGGGTAATAGGTGCTTTAACCGAATGCAGCTGCGCCTAGAATTCGATGGAGCGTATAGGGTCGTCAACAAGCAGCTGGAATCGGGCACTTTCATCACTAAGGAAGAATACGAAAACTCGGCCTCATAGGTTTACTCATGAACCGCTCGACCGGGGAAGCAGGGGGCCGGTGAGAGCCTGGAACTCAATCGGATTTGGTCCCCTTGCTTCCGTGCCGAGGGCATTTCTCCAAGCTTTCAGTGGAGCCTCCGCAAGACTCCGATGACTTTCCCCAAGATTTGCACATCGGTAGTGATGATGGGATCATAGTGGGGATTCTCGGGCTGCAGCCGTACGTGATCAGCTTCTCGATAGAAACGCTTCACAGTAGCTTCATCCTCTAAGAGTGCCACTACAATGTCTCCGTTGGTGGCATCTGGCTGCTGCCGCACTACCACATAGTCACCGTCTAAAATTCCTGCATCCATCATGCTGTCTCCTTTGACCCGCAACATGAAGGTCGCCTCATCTGACGCAAAGTCCCTGGGAAGAGGGACATAGTCCTCTATGTTCTCTACAGCTAGAATAGGCTGTCCGGCTGTAACACTCCCCACCAGCGGAACAGAGACTAATTCCTTCATCATGATGGGACTCGCCTCGGGCTCATCATCACAGATAACCTCTATGGCCCGGGGTTTGGTGGGATCCCGTCGAATATATCCCTTGCTTTCCAACCGCCGAAGATGGCCGTGCACCGTAGAACTACTCCGCAGCCCTACAGCCTCTCCTATTTCCCGAACAGATGGGGGATATCCCTTCTCCCGCACCTGTTCCTTGATGAATTCCAGCACTTCCCTCTGTCGCTCCGTGAGCTCTCGCATCAGCTGGCCCCCTCCCAAGGCTGTTACATGAAAACTCCGTTCCTAGATTAGTCTTTTCCATTATAACACAGGGATTAGCGGCTTTGCAAACGCCCGTTCGTATTTAGACAGTTTTTTGTCTTGACCGAAACAGTTGTTCGTGGTAAGGTATAAATAGCACACATGTTCGTTGCGGACATCTGTTCTCTCGACAGTCCTTTAGGAGGTGCCCGATATTGGCTCACATGATACGATCATCGTCAAGCAGGATAACAAGTGAGGCTCAGAGGAGTTACAGTCGGACAGCAGCTAAGATACGTACGGGCATATCTCGACGTATCAAACTCTCAGGCATCTTTCTGATAGTCCTCACAGCTGTTTTGATTGGGCTAAATGTCACTGCCGGGCTAGTATCCCACAGCATGCCTGAGTCCAGTTATGAAACGGTGGTAGTCCGCCAAGGAGATACACTCTGGGACATTGCCCGGAGGGCAAGGCCGGGCACCGATCCCCGGAAGACTATTTATGAGATCAAGAAACTTAACCAGCTAGAGTCAGTAAACCTGCAGCCGGGACAGAGACTTATGATACCGTCGGTAATCGTCTGTCGTAACTAGTGGCGACGGAGAAGGGTGAGCTTTCAACTCCACTCATTTCCAAAACGCTCCGTAGACAATCCGCTCTAGTTGCAATGCTGGACATCCTAAATTAGGGTGTGTGTCTTGGTCTTAGAACTGCAGGAGCTTACAGAGCCAATAGATTGAATACGAAGCACCGACCGAACACAGCAAAAGGGAGTAATCCGAGTGGAAAAGTCAGCAGACTACTCAGAGAGACGCATATTAAGGCCTATTAGGAGGACTGTAGGCGCAACTTATGCCGGAGTCTAGGAATACCCCAGAAAACCCATCCATCCACTTCGCATAATATATCTTCTACGAAATGCAGGGAAATTTATCTGCTGCAGCGAAGTAAGATCTTGAGTGTCAGCCTGGATCAGTGTCTCTAAAGCCACCTGTGCCCTGGCGACAACCAAGTATCTATAGCTTTCTACTGTTCTATGATAGACCACCTTCTATTCAATCAGATAAACATCAATCAGATAAGCACTCAGACAAACACTGGACGCAGGCTCTCCCACGGCTCGCTTGCAGGTCCCTCCCGGTAGAATCAATCAAGACCAAGGAGCCGCCCCGGGCCGCAGCGAATCATCATTACATAATTACATAATGGATATACCGGAGGTATTCCCTGTGTTAGACTTTGACCTTCAACTCGAAAGATTTATCGCCGCGTTGGGCATCAATAGGAGCCTTAATACAGCCAAGGCTTATCGATCAGATCTTCGCCTTCTCAAGCTGCATCTTGTCCTAAGCCGAGCCCACTGCGTAACTCCGCCCCAGGATAGGACGGCGTATCATAGGCTGGAGACTGCCCTTGAGGCCAATGATAATCGATTAGGGCCTGAGGCCAGCCGGCTGCTGGATAGTTTTACCGTTGATCTTGAGACTGTTACAGCTGACGATCTCGTTGGATACTTCCTATTTCTAAAGGAAACCTTAGGTTATACCCAAACTACCCTCAACCGCAAAATAACGGCGGTTAAGCGGTTTTTCACCTACCTTTTTGACCATCAGATGCTGTCGGATCCGTCTTTGACTAGAGATCTCCAGACCAAGACGATTCACCGCAATGAAGCTCCCATGCATTTGACTGCTCAGGAGGCCCTAATCTTTCTAGATACTGTCCGGCAGCACGGCGACCAGCGAGATTATGCCATTTTTCTTATTATGCTGAGTATGGGCCTTAGGATTGGAGAAGTTGTGCAAATGAATGTCGATGACATAGGCCCCGACACCGAGTTCTATAGGGTTACCGGCGGCAAAGGCGGCAGGAATCGGCCTGTCCCGGTGCCTCCAGCAGTGAGGGAAGCAGTAACCGAATACAAGAAGGTGCGTCCCGGCCACAAAGCCGAAGGCCGGCACAGGATGGCCCTTTTTCTCGGAAACAAATACACCAGGATTACTCCCAGAGCTATTCAGCAGAAGCTAAAGGATTACGTGCAGCTCACCGACCTGCCGGACAGCAAGAAATTGATGCTGACACCCCACAAACTCCGCCACACCTTTGCTACTGCCCTTTACCTAAACGGCGAGGATTTGCGAACACTAATGCGGCTTCTCGGCCATGAGCACATTTCTACAACTACTATCTACACCCACGTAGACAAGGAGAAGCTCATAGCCTCACTGGATAAGAACCCCTTTGCTGCCGTTGGTTCGGAATAATCGGCAGTACTTGACAGCACTAATCTCACCTTCTATACTGAAGGCACAGGAAGTCTGTCTCCCTGTGCATTGATCGCCGCCTTGCCCTAAGGGGTCAAGGAGGCGATTTTTTATGTCACGAGATGTACTTAGGTCCAAAGGCAGGTTCTCCCGGCGAAGGATTATCCTTTTTGTCAATGTAATTGTCGCTGTCAGTACCCTTCTTAGCGGCTGCTTCGGGGGGCCTGGACAAAGAATCTCCTCCCCTGACCCACCCCTTACCGGACCCACCGGAGGTGTTGCTGTAAAGGCACTGCTCGCTTCAACCATGGCGGGTGACGCCCCCATCGGCCAAGTCAAAGCCGTCCTCACCCGGGGCAGTCACATCCTTGAACGGGAGCTTGCAGTTGATCTTGCTACCATGACCGCCGCAGGCAGCTTCCCTAAGGTACTCATCGGCACCTGGGAGCTGGAAGTGAAGGTATACAGCCAGCGGGGAGATTTAACCTACTTAGGCACTGCCAGTGTACTTGTCCAGGAAGGCAAAACCGCCAGTGTTGAGCTGCCGCTCCGGGCTGCTCCTGGAGTGCTTGTCATCCACTTGGATATCAGCGATTTTGAGGGTTATGAGCAAGTAAAAGGTAGAATTATCATCGGCACTGGTGAGCAATCAGAAGTAGTCAAAGAGTTTACCCGGGAGGACTCCTCTATTGTTACAGTGGAAATAGACCGCCTTACTCCTAAGACCCACGATCTTCGGATAGAGCTGTACAAGAATACCTTCCACAGCTACAACCGGATTTATCAGAGTCCTTGGGAGACTGTCACCATCCGGCCGGGCCAGACTACTGAGGTAAACTGGAACCCTGCTTGGGGCTGTGTCGAGATTATCGGCTATATTGACGCCCCTCCCCCTCCTCCCGCCCATGTCAACACTCTTGCGCAGGAGGATGGGATCCTAATCTCCTGGGACCCGGTGGTGCCGGTGGAAAACGATCTACATGGTTACAAGATCTATGTCCAGACAGATCCCTTTGCCGGTTTTCAGCTGGTTGCCGTGGTATCCAGCCAGCAGACTTCGTATCTGTACCTGCCGGAGCCATCCTCCCACTGGGAAGATGAGGTTGTCTCGATACAGGTTGCAGTATCCAGTGTTGATAAAGGCGGTAATGAGAGCATCCGCAGTCACCCGGTGAATGTTGAATGGATACCAACAACCATCGATAGACCAGGACCGTGACTTGTGCCTCAGGACTCTGCCGTAACCCTTCTCGGCCGCCACGGCAAGGCGGCCGACCCCTAGTTTTTCAATGCCCCTAGCTTCAACATCAACTGTCGAAAAATGCCTCTACAGGCAGGCTTTTCCAACCTTATCTAGAAGTAAGTTGAAGTTAGGGGAGGTTGAGTGATGGCGATTCGTATCGGTATTCCGAGAGCACTGGCTTACTACTCCTTTTATCCGCAGTGGAAGACGTTTTTTGAAGAGCTTGGAGCAGAAGTTATACTAAGTCCGCTTACCAACAAGCACATTGTTAATGAGGGTATCAGGGACACGGTAACCGACGCATGTATCCCCATCAAGGTTTATCACGGCCATGTGGCCAGCTTAGCCGGCAAAGTCGACTATATCTTTGTACCAAGGATTGTTGGTCTCGACCATGATGCTACCCTTTGTCCAAAGTTTCTCGGTCTACCCGATATGATCAAGTCATCTGTTAAGGGGATTCCGCCCCTCTTGACTCCCCGCTTCGATGTCAGAGACGGTCGTTTCGCACCGGCCAAGGCCTGGATGAAGGTGGCCGAGGTGCTGGGAGCAGGATACCGGCACGCCCTTCTGGCCTACCGCAAGTCTGTAAAGGTCAAGCAATACTACGAAGAGCTCTTGACCAGCAGGATGCTGCCGGAAGAAGCCGTATCGCTCCTGGATAAGTTGGCAGCATCCGTTAAGGGTGAAAAGAAAACACCTTCTGATGTTAAGAGCAGCATTGCCTCCGCTAAATCATCATCGGCTCGATCCTCAGAATTACAGAATAGCAATATATGCTTAGCTGTAGTGGGTTATCCATACATGATCTACGATGAGTTCATCAACTGTGGGCTCCTGGACACCTTGAAACGCCTTGGTGTCTCCATCCTGACACCCGAGATGGTTCCCGCTAAGGCCCGCCAAGCCCAGGCTAAGAAGCAGCCCAAGTATTTGTTTTGGTACTACAGCAACCAAGTAATCAGATCTGTTTACTATTTCTTTCAGGAAAACATGGTGGATGGAGTAATTCACCTTACGGCCTTTGCCTGCGGTCCCGATGCCATGGTGGATAAACTGCTGGAGCTGGATTGCCAAAAACACGGCCGCATACCGTATCTGTCACTGTGTCTTGATGAACACACAGGTAGGGCCGGCATTCTCACCAGACTTGAGGCTTTTACCGATATGCTGGTGCGCAAAAGGGGTGTTAGACAATGAGAATAACCTTCCCCCATATGGGGACCTCTTGGATAGCCTTCAAGACCTTGGTGGAAGGAATGGGCCATGAGGTAGTACTTCCTCCTCCCCCGACTAAGCGCACTTTAGATCTCGGGACCAAGTACTCACCGGAATTTGCCTGCCTGCCCTTTAAGGTGCTCCTGGGAACTTACCTGGAGGCACTGAAGCTGGGGGCCGATACAATAATCTCCTCTGGAGGTGTAGGGCCTTGCCGAGCCGGGTATTATACCCAGCTGCAAGGCAGGATCCTTAAGGAACAGCTGGGCTACGATGTGAGGGTCATCACCTTTGAACCGCCCCGGGGCCACTTAATGCAGACATACCGCATAATCCGAGACCTGGTGAAGGTCAGCTTCCCCAAATTCGCAGCCTGTGCTTGGCTGGCGTGGCAGAAGCTCCTTGCCCTAGATGCTCTAGAACGTGAGAGCCACCGGGTTAGGCCCCTGGAGCTGGAAAAGGGAACAACAAGCCGCATCTTATCTCAAGGGATTAAGGCAATCGATAGAGCCGACTCGGTAAAAGAGGTTAAGAATGTGACAGCAGCCTTCCTCAAGCGGTTCAAGGAAATGCCCAAGGATTATGACTATCAGCCTTTGAAAGTGGGAGTTATCGGGGAGATTTATGTTGTCCTTGAGCCCTTTGTTAATCTCGATGTTGTAGAAACACTGGGCCATATGGGGGTTTATGTGAATCGCTCCATCTTCCTCACCAATTGGGTCACGGAAAATACCCTACTGGACACCTTCCGGGTGGAGGCAGAACGCAGCGCAAAGAAGGCAGCTGGGCCCTATCTGCCTGAACTGGTCGGCGGCCACGGCCAAACAAGCATCGGTGAGACTGTCCTTTACGCCAAGAGAGGCTTTGATGGAGTTGTGCAGCTTGCCCCCTTTACCTGCATTCCGGAGATAGTGGCTAAGAGCATTATGCCGAGGGTCAGCAAAGAGTTGGATATCCCGGTTTTGACCCTCATGCTGGATGAACAGACTGGAAAAGCAGGTATTGCTACCCGCTTGGAGGCCTTTGTAGACCTTCTCAGGATGAGACGGAATAGAATGGCAAGAACAAGAGGTGAAACCGCTTGAACGCATATCTAGGAGTCGATGTCGGTTCAGTCAGCACCAATTTCGTCCTGATTGATGAACATGACCAGGTACTGGCCGATCTGTATATTCGGACCCAGGGTCAACCTATTCAAGCGATCCAAAACGGTCTGAGCATGTTGGAAAAGGAGATCCCCTCTTCCCTCTCTATCATGGGGGTGGGCGCCACCGGTTCAGCCCGCCAGCTTACGGGAGTTATTCTAGGGGCAGATATAGTAAAGAATGAGATCACGGCCCACGCCGTAGCAGCCATGCACTGCATACCCGATGTACAGACTGTGGTGGAGATCGGCGGCCAGGATTCAAAAATGATCATTATCCGCGACGGCGTTGTGGTAGATTTTGCCATGAACACAGTTTGTTCAGCAGGCACAGGCTCTTTCCTTGATCACCAGGCCGATCGGCTGGGCATTCCCATTGAAGAGTTTGGGGCCTTGGCTCTAAAGAGCAAGCAGCCAGTTAGGATCGCAGGCCGCTGCTCGGTTTTTGCAGAATCCGACATGATCCACAAACAGCAGATGGGCCATTCAGCACCGGATATTATCGCGGGATTGTGTGAAGCCTTGGTGAGGAACTATCTAAATAACGTCGGCCAGGGCAAGCCGGTTGTTCCCCCCATCGCCTTTCAAGGGGGCGTTGCCGCTAATCAGGGCATCAGACACGCCTTTGAAAAGGAACTAGGAGTTCCGGTCATTGTCCCAGAGCATTTCGCGGTAATGGGAGCCTTGGGAATGGCGCTGCTAGCTAAAGAAAATGCAGCTCAGGGCAAGAAAACACTATTCCGAGGCTTCGGCGCCAGTGAACTTGAGTTTGCCACCAGAAGCTTTGAGTGCAATGGATGCCCCAACCACTGTGAAATCGTCGAAATAAAGCAGGGAAAAATAGTGCTTGCCCGCTGGGGAGATAGATGCCGCAAGTGGCAGGATATTGCCAATACCGGGGCCGCCAGTTGATACTAAGGTCGCTGCTTCGAGGCTGCCAGGCTGATACCGAGACGGCCGCGCACGGCTGATACCGAGCTATCGTGGGGTCTGGTAGCGGCCGCTTCCTTCCGGACCCTTTTCGTAATTTAAGATGTAAAAGCCGTACGCGTTGATGACATATGTATCCTCAACCTGTGTTACCCGCTCCTGGTTGCGGCCGTAGTTGAGATGGGTATGGCCGTGGATGTGGTACTTTGGGCGGTGTTTCTTGATAATGTGATTAAACACCCGAAAACCCTTATGGGTTACGTTGTCCATGTCATGGATGCCCTCTGGAGGACTGTGGGTGAGCACGATATCCACTCCCCGATGGCGCCAGATCTGAAATCTCATGAACTGGTATGTCCAATACATTTCCCGCTCGGTGTACTGCACTGCTTCCCGGGTGTATACCTGGCTTCCCTCAAAACCCATAATTCTGATGCCTTTGTAGTTAACTATCTTACCGTGGATGTTCTCTCCTCCATCGGGGGGATTGTCAGCATAGGATGTATCGTGATTGCCCCGCACGTAGTATAAAGGAGCATTAAAGGTCGACATCAGATAGGACAGATACCACTGCTTCAAGTCTCCACAAGAAAGAATCAAGTCAATGGGTGGAAATCGCTCTGGGCGATAATAATCATACAGCAATGGATCGACATCATCGGCAACTATAAGCAGATTCAAGGGCAGCTCCCCCCTGTCCTCCCCAAGCGAAGCCGGCCGTTAAAGCCCCCAATCCCTCGACATTCTTCGCCAAAAGGTAAATAAAGAATCGATGTTTCTAATAGTATATCATATCTTGTACCAGCGGCTCCACCAGATCATACAGCGGAATCATCCAGATAGCCTTTCCCGGAGCTTCTGATTTCTCTTGCGAAAAACACCTGCAGCCAAGAAAACGCTTACCATCAAAGATAAAGCCCCGGGCCCCAACACCCGGGGTTATCTTCTTCGGTTCCTTCAGTATCAAAACCGCCGCTGCAAGCCGCCTAGTCCACTTTTCCTTGGTCTAGAGCTCTCCAGGCGATATCCTTTCTATAGTACATATTTTCAAAATCCAGCTTCGCAATTGCCTCGTAGGCTCGATCTCTTGCCCCTTGGATATCATCACCCAAGGCAGAAATGCTGAGTACCCGGCCCCCGGCAGTAACGATCTCATCACCCCGGAGGGCAGTTGCTCCGTGATACACGAAAACATCATCCATCTTCTCTACTGCATCCAGACCCACAATGGGAAAACCAGTATCATGGGGACCGGGATATCCCTGGGATGCAGCTATAACGGAAACACAAGCCCTGGGATCCCACTCCAAAGGTGGCAGCGAAGCCAGGCGTCCTTCACCAACAGCCAGCAGCACCTCAGCCAAATCTGTCCTCAGCCTAGGCATCAATGCCTGGGTCTCAGGATCACCGAAGCGACAGTTAAACTCTACCACCTTAGGGCCGGCCTTTGTCAGCATCAACCCTGCGTAAAGCACCCCTGTGTAGGTAACCCCTTCCTTATGCAGAGCTTCCAGGGTGGGAAGCAGGATGGATTGGCAGATCTCCCGCTGTAAAGCCTCATCTACCACCGGCACAGGGCTGTAAGCCCCCATGCCGCCGGTATTGGGCCCCTGATCTCCATCACCCACAGCCTTATGATCCTGGCTGGGCACCAGCGGCACACAGGTCTTCCCGTCATAGAGCGCGAGGATTGATACTTCTTGACCTTCCATGAACTCTTCTACTACGATGCGCCTGCCGGCTTCTCCCACCCGCTGGCCAGAAAGGGTAACCCGAACTGCCTCTAAAGCGGTTTCCACATCCTCTGCCACTACTACTCCTTTGCCGGCCGCTAAGCCATCGGCTTTGATCACAATGGGTGCTCCCATTTCTTCGATATACCCCTTGGCTTCTTGGTATTCACTGAAGACCCGATAGGCTGCTGTAGGTATCCCGTACTTCTCCATAAGTCCCTTAGCAAAGACTTTGCTGCTTTCGATTCGGGCAGCAGACTGGCTGGGGCCGACTATACACAGTCCCCTAGAACGAAAGACATCCACGATCCCCTCTGCCAGGTACCCTTCCGGTCCCACAATGGTCAAATCAATGCCTTGACCTTCGGCAAATTCAGCCAAGGTATTGGCGTCGGAACTATCTAGTTTGGGGATCCGGGCTGCCTGAGCCATGCCGGCATTCCCTGGATAACACCATACTGCGTCTACCTTTGGACTCTGCACAAGCTTCAGCGTAATGGCATGTTCCCTGCCGCCGCTGCCTACAACTAGCACTTGCATACGACTTTTCGCCCCCGTATCTGCCACTGTTTGCTCAATACCAGCGCAACAGCTTGAGGTAGAGCTTCATGTTCTTTGGCCAAGATCCGTTCTGCCAGTGACTCCTCAGTGTCATAGTCATACACCGGTACGGCCTTCTGGACAATGATGGGTCCCGAATCCATTCCCTCATCGACAAAATGTACGGTACATCCAGCGACCTTTACTCCGTACTCCAAAGCCTGCCGCTGGGCATCTAGCCCAGGAAAGGCCGGCAGGAGTGAGGGATGGATGTTGATAATCCGCTGAGGAAAGGCCCTCACCAGCTCTTTGGGGAGAAGCCGCATAAACCCTGCCAACACCACAAGCTCCACATCGGCTTCCTCCAGGAGTCTCTGCAGGTTTTGGAAATACTCATCCCGCCGCTTTTTGCCCAGCCAAGGAAGGACCTGGGTAGGGATACCGGCCCGCCTTGCCCTATCCAATCCCAAGGCATCGGCCCTGTCACTGATGACAGTGGCAATTTCCGCATCCAGTTTGCCAGCGGCTATAGCGTCAATGAGAGCCTGCAAATTGGACCCCCGCCCAGAAATTAAGACCGCCAACCGTCCCACTCATTACTCCCCCTTACCCAAAAACAACTTTCCCCTGGCCAGGCACCAGCTCACCTATGATATACGCCTCAATTCCCCACTCGGCCAGCTTGTCTAGAGCTTTATCTGCATGATCACGCTTTACGATAACCACCATGCCAATACCCATATTAAAGGTGTTATACATCTCAGTTTCCTCAACTTCGCCTAAGCGCTGAAGAACGGCAAAAATGGGATGTACCGGCCAGCTGCCCTTGCGGATTACCGCATCCAAATTATCAGGCATAGACCTAGGTATGTTCTCCGGTATTCCACCCCCACTGATGTTGGCAATACCGGTAACGTCAACGGCATCGATCAAGCTGAGAATGGGCTTAACATAGATGAGGGTTGGCTCCAGGAGCTCTTCCCCCAGGGTGCGGCCCAACTCATCAAAATGATCTGTGACCTTATAGTCATGATCGTGGAAGAAAATCTTCCTAACTAGGGAAAACCCGCTGCTTTGCAGACCGCTGGAGGCCAGGCCGATGACCACATCCCCCGCCTTGGCCTGCTGCCCTGTTATACACCGGGATTTTTCCACAACACCTACAGCAAACCCCGCCAGATCATACTCATCCTCCGGATAAAATCCCGGCATCTCAGCGGTTTCACCGCCCACAAGGGCACAGCCGGCCTGGCGGCAGCCCTCGGCGACCCCCGCTATAATGCTCTCAACCTTCTCTGGGTAGTTCTTGCCCACAGCCAAGTAGTCCAGGAAAAACAGCGGTTCTGCCCCCTGGCAGATGATGTCATTGACACAGTAGGCTACCACATCGATACCTATGGTATCGTGCTTGTCCATCATAAAAGCTATCTTTAGCTTAGTACCCACACCATCAGTACCGGCGACTAGTATCGGCTCCCGGTATTTGGAAGTATCCAAGGCAAAAAAGGAACCAAAACTGCCGATGTTGCTGAGCACCTCAGGTCGGAAGGTGGATTCGGTGTGCTTCTTTATCCGGCGCACCACCTCGTAACCTGCTTGAATATCCACACCCGATGCTTTATACGTACTCTTATCCATCCTCTTCCCTCCGATAGTTGGCTGGAGTAATGGGGTATTCGCCTGTAAAACAAGCAACACACAATTGATCCCGGGGGATACCGATGGCTCTTACCAGCCCATCAATGGAAATATAGTGCAGGGAATCAGCGCCGATGAGATCCTTAAGCTGGTCAAGGGTCCGACCCGAAGCCACCAGTTCGCTCTTGGATGAAGGCTCATTGCCGTAGAAACAGGGAAAACGATATGGAGGCGAAGCCACATACATGTGTACTTCCCGGGCACCAGCTTCCCGCAGCAAAGCAATCAGTTTACCGGAAGTTGTCCCCCGGACAATAGAGTCATCAACGACTGCTACCCGCTTCCCCTGCAGGACATCAACCACGGGGTTCAGCTTGATCCTCACCGCTGTCCGTCTGTCTGCTTGGGTAGGCCGCATGAAGGTTCGTCCCACATAGCGGTTCTTGATCACACCGATCTCAAAGGGCAGACCCGCCTCCTCCGCAAAACCCAGGGCCGGAGCAACTCCCGAATCAGGAGCACCTATAACTACATCGGCATTAACAGGTGCTTCCCTGGCCAGTTCTCTGCCGATGGCCTTACGGACAAGATAGGCATTCTTCCCGCCAATGCAGCTGTCTGGGCGGGCGAAATATACATGTTCAAAGGAACACAGTGCCTTCCTGTCTGCACTTTGCTGTCTGTACGTGCGCCATCCAGACCAGTCTAAAATCAGGAGTTCTCCAGGCTCAACTTCTCTAATTACCTCTCCGCCTAGGTTAGCGATGGCACAGGACTCGGAGGCTACCATATAACCCTGTTCCACCCTGCCCAGGGTTAGCGGGCGATTTCCCCAAGGGTCCCTGGCAGCCAGCAGCATATCCTCTCCGAGGATTACCAGGGCGTAGGCACCTTCGATGAGCTCCAAAGTTCTTGCAACTGCTGCCGGCAGGCTTTCCTCACCGCTTTGGGCAATAAGATTGAGGATCACCTCCGAGTCGCTGTCGGTCTGCAAAACGGTACCCTTTTGTAAGAGCCTCTCCCGAAGCTCGCTGCCGTTTATGAGACTCCCGTTCTGAGCAACAGCGAGACTACCGTAGGATGATCTCACCAGGAAAGGCTGGGTATTGACCACATGTCTCTCTCCCTTGGCTGCCAGGCGCACATGGCCGAGTCCCGCAAAACCCTCCAGCTCCGCTAGATTGTCTTCATCGAAAACCTCCGGCACAAGGCCGGCACCCTTGTAAAGCCGCATTTCCTGCCCATCAAAGGTTACGATGCCGGCCCCTTCTTGTCCCCGATGCTGCAAGGCATATAAACCCAGATAGCACAGATGCACAACCTGCACATCTTGGTTCTCGCCCCAGATCCCTATAACCCCACAGGCTTCCCGGGGCTTATCTGGGTGTTTCTCAGCCAATCTCAAGATTCCATTTGACATGGAATAGCCCTCCGCCAAGCCGCTTCTAATTCTTGCAGCGGCAGATCGATTAGCACCTGATCGGTATCTTCTCCAGTCTGGGCTCTTGCTTGGATCTGCAGATTCCCCTCCTGGACTTTCCCGATTACAGTCAAGGGAGCACTAAACTCCTCTGCCAGCTGCTGCAGCCTACCTAGATGCTCAGGTGCCAGTGATACCACGATGCGGCTGTGGCTTTCTCCGTAAAGCAGCTGGGCAGGGGACAGTTCCTGGTCCTCCAAGGTTACTTCAGCTCCTAAGCTGCCGAGAATGCAGGATTCGGCCAGGTTCACAGCCAAGCCGCCTTCACTGCAGTCATGGGCGGAACTCAGCAATCCTTCCCGGATAGCAGCAAGGCACAAATCCTGAACCCGCTTTTCCAGTTCCAGATCAAGCTGAGGCGGGCGCCCAGCCACTAGGCCGTGGATAACATTGAGATATTCACTCCCGCCCAGCTCACCCTTATTCTCTCCCAGCAGTACAATGACGTCTCCGGCCTTCTTGAAGTTCTGGGTGCAGATGTTTGCTTTGTTATCGATGAGGCCTGCCATTCCAATTATGGGCGTAGGATAAATCGCTTTTCCTTTGCTCTCATTGTAAAACGACACATTACCACCGATTACCGGCGTATCTAGCTTTTTGCAAGCTTCAGCGATACCGCCGATGGTTTCGGAAAACTGCCAATAGATCTCCGGTTTTTCCGGGCTGCCGAAATTTAGACCGTCGGTAACAGCCAATGGCTTAGCCCCGGTACAGACTAGATTCCTAGCAGCCTCGGCAACGGCAGCAGCTGCACCGGTACGGGGACCCAGATAACACAAGCGGGAGTTACAGTCTACACTAAAGGCAACGGCCTTATCGCTATCCTTGATCCCAATGACTCCTGCCCCGGTAAGGCCGGCTACCGAAAGGGTATTTCCGCCAACCTGGTGGTCAAACCGCTCAAAGATCCATTCCCTGCTGGAGATATTTGGTGAACCCAACAGTTTCAGGAGCACCTTGCCGTAATCATCAGGTTCGGCAACGGCAGCAAGGTCAAAGCTCTCCGTTTCATCCAAATAATCTGGACGCCGGGCAGCAGGATGGTAAACAGGTGCATCGGCCAGAGCCTCAGCGGGGACCTCAGCCACCACCTCATCGCCGTCCTTCAGCCTCAGAAGACCGTCATCGGTTACTCTACCTATTACAGCTAGAGGCACATCCCATTTGTCGAAGATGGCCTGAACCGCCTCTTCTTCACCGGCCTTCACCACAAACAGCATCCGCTCCTGGGTCTCAGAAAGCATGATTTCGTAGGGCGTCATATCCGGCTCCCGCACAGGGACCAAACTAAGATCCAGCTCAATGCCGTGCTTGCCCCTGGCGGCCATTTCACAGGCAGAACTGGTTAGGCCCGCTGCTCCCATATCTTGAATGCCCACCAAAACACCGGCCTTAATGGCCTCCAGGCAGGCTTCCATAAGGCGTTTTCCCATTTCTGGATATCCTTTGGGTATTGCAGCCTTTCTTTCGGCGGCTTCCTCGGTGAGTTCTACTGATGCAAAGGCAGCACCTTCGATACCGTCCCGGCCCGTTGGTGTTCCTGCAGCCATTACTACATTGCCGACACCAGCGGCAATTCCCTTGGCAATTGGGTCGCCTTTATCCAAGAAACCGACAGCCATGGCATTAACCAGACAGTTTTCACTGTATGAGTCATCAAAATAGACCTCGCCTGCGATCATGGGAATACCGAAAGTACGGCCGTAGTCGGCCATGCCGGCCACCGCCCCAGTCAACAGTTCCCGCTGGTGGGAATCAGTCAGTGGACCAAAACGGAGGGAATTCAAACCAGCCACCGGCCTAGCCCCCATGGTGAAAATATCCCTGAGTATACCGCCGACCCCTGTGGCAGCACCGGCGTAGGGCTCAACTGCCGAAGGGTGGTTGTGGCTTTCAATCTTCATAACTACTGCCTGTCCATCTTGAATATCAATAATCCCTGCATTCTCACCGGGACCCTGCAGCACTTGACTACCGGTAGTCGGCAGCTTCTTAAGCAGTGCCCGGGAATACTTGTATCCGCAGTGTTCTGACCACATGACAGAAAACAGCGCCAATTCCAGATCATTGGGCTCCCGCCCAAGGGCATCCTCAATCATCCCATATTCCTCTGCGGTAAGCCCTGCATCTTCCCAACGCTTGGACTTGTCGGCTGTCATTGCCCCTACCTCCTTCTCGGATGTTGCTGCTTCTTTCCAGACTCATCGTTTTCTCTGAAAACCCAACCTGGTCTTGAAAAAAATGGGTAGGTTGCACAAATTATCGTGAAACCTACCCGCCCAGGCTTTTATCCTTCTACGGTGTAGCGCTGACCCTTTCGGTCAGTGCCTGCACCACTCGGTCCAGACCCGTCAGCTGCGGCGGAACCCTAGGTGCACTTTCATCCATGAATATGTAGTTTTAACTCCCAGTGGCAATCCAACTTGCTGCGGAGCTCTAGGGCTGCCCGCCATCTAGGTATGCCCTAAAGCCGCACTTCTCTAGTCTCGCGTTCTTATCCAAGACTGCCTCTGCTTGTTTCTTTCTGTACATATCTAGCTTATCCTGCCAAGTAGGATCAGTCAAGCTGAGTATTTCAACAGCTAAGATTGCTGCATTCCTTCCGGCATTGATTCCCACCGACGCCACCGGTATGCCTGGAGGCATTTGTACTATGGAATACAGAGCATCTATTCCCTTAAGGTGACCGCTGGCGATGGGCACCCCGATCACCGGTAAATGGGTATAAGCAGCGAGAACCCCCGGCAGATGGGCTGCCATGCCCGCCGCCGCGATAATCACTTTAAGTCCCCGCTCTGCGGCAGTCTGCGCAAAATCCGCCGCCTCTTTTGGGGTCCGATGAGCTGATAAGATCTTTACCTCAAAGGGTACCCCCCATTCATCCAAGAGTTCCAGACCAGAGGCCATTACCGGTAGATCACTGTCACTGCCGATCACTACACCAATCAGAGAATTATTTTTCGCTTTTGCTCCGTTCATAGTCATAGATTCCCTTTCTCCAGCAATAATCCCAGTTTTGGCAAAGCCTGCTCCATTGCCTCCCGGCCGAGCCGCACAAACTCATCTACAGCGTGGAAATCCGTTAGGCCCAAGCCGCCTAAATCCGGCACAATCGCCAAGTCAGCCTTACCCAGCTGTTTCTCGACATGGGCCCTCTGCAGGATGCTGATGGCCTGCTGTATTACATCGGCTGGGCGTTCCGGCTTTTCCCCGTCTAGGAAGGAACCATTGAGACTGACCGCGATAACCCCATCGATATCCATCTGAAGGGCAGTGTCAACGGGGACATTTTCCGTCAATCCGCCATCAACTAAATATCGCCCGTGGTGCTCCACCGGTGCGTAGATGCCGGGAACAGTACAGCTTATCCGAACTGCCAACGCCACATCCCCTTGGCTCAAGACCACTGTCTCGCCCCTGACTAAGTCTGAAGCCACCACCGCCAGCGGGGTATCCAACTCCGCAAAGCTCTTGCCCTTTAGATAACGGCCCAGCCATCTCTCTATTCCAGAAGACTGAAGCAAACCTGTTCTTAGGGATACGCCTCGGGCCAGGAACCACCAGTTGCTGGACTTGGCAATTTCTATGAGCTCAGAAGGGGAAAAACCTGCAGCGATAAGTGCTCCCACCACGGCCCCGGCACTGGTACCGGCAATGGCACCAATGGGAATGCCCTGCTCCCACAGGACTTGAAGGACGCCTAGATGGGCAATCCCCCTGGCAGCCCCTCCCCCTAAGGCTAATCCCAACCGTTTATCTACCAGCCAGACTCCACCCCTTTACTAAGCCAGGTTTACTAAGCCAGGAGCTTTCCTGTCCTGCCATATTTTGTCAAATGTGCTTCTATCACTACCACTTATTATACCATTAAAACTGGAAGTTTACGGTTCCAACTAGTGCAAAAGCCAGGGTTTGCAAACCCTGGCTTCAGCTGATTCCAAGTCTATACTCTTACGAGGAGCTGGCTCGCCGCAGCTTCCCTAGCGCCTTTCGTTCAAGCCGAGAAACATGCATCTGGGATATCCCGAGCATTTCACCTACCAGGCTTTGGGACAATCCTTCGACATACCGTAAGTAAAGAATCTGGCGTTCCCGCTGCGGTAGAGTACCGATTAAGCCTCTAATCAGCAAACGATTCTCTACTGCTTCGTAATCATCATCGGTATCTCCTAGGAAATCTTCCAACACCATCTCGTCGCCGCTGCTTTCCTGCTGGAGGGAAGTAGATACACGATTGGGACCTGCCTCATAGGCTTCCAGGAGCTTTTCCTCTTCAATACCCAGCCACTCGGCAATTTCTTTCATCGTAACGGCTCTGCCCAACTTGCTGGAAAGGTATGCCCTAGCCTCTTCAATCTGGTAATAGAGCCGCTTTGCATCTCGGCCGACCTTTAAACTCCAGGTACTGTCCCTTAAATACCTCTTGATCTCCCCGATAATGGTTGGTGTAGCATATGTGACGAACTGGACTTTCCGACTGCTGTCGAACCGCTGCAGGGCCTTGATTAGCCCGATTCCCCCTACCTGAACAAGATCCTCTCGCATCTGTCTATCCTGAGTAAACTTACCAGCCAGGTATTCCACCAATTCCCAATAAGCCTCTACCAGGAGCTCTAGTAGCTCCGGGGACCGGTTCTTCTCATACAATGCCAGATACTTGGTCACCAACTCTTTATCTCTCCTGTACGAGAGCTTTCTGTAGGAGACCTCTTCCAGTGCCAGCATTCTATCCCTCCTTCACCTCAGGTTCTTCCGATTAGCGACAAGTCGTTGACTCCTTCCGGCGCAGTCTCTATTTACCATGGATGGTAATAGTCATTGTAACTTTTCAGTAACGATACCTTGTTAGGAATGACTACGTTTTGCTAATATATTCCTGGTGAAGGAGAAGAATCCTGCCGGGAAATGTAACATTTATATTAAATCATTCTTATTCTTACTTAGGATTCGTTCGCTACCGAGATTGTTTCTTCGAAACAGCTCCCCCCAATAAACTCTCTCAGTATAGAAGTAGGCGGTACATCGTCTGGATCCAGCGGCAAGAAATAACTGAGAAACTTCAGGAGCCGCTTGGCCTCGCTGTAGCCCGGGTCCTCCTGGCCGATGGTCTGAAGGAGAGGCTCAGCAAACTGCTTGAGCACTGCAAACTCATAGAGCAGGGCAGAATTGAACATCACATCGGCTTCTTCCTGGAAGGGGAAGATGTTCTCCTTCTCCCCCCGGCGGACAGCTCTCCAGAGGCGCAGGGTATCAGGGGCTGAATGTCCCCGGAACTGATGATCCCGCACTATCCGCCGCAGGAGCCTGCCGTCAGTGGTGGGAATTCTGTTATGATGATCGATATTCAGCTGTGTTAGAGCGCTAATGTATATCTTAAATTTATTGCCGCTGGGAATTGATGCCGTCAAGCGGTCATTCAAGGCGTGGATACCTTCGATAATGATAGGCTGACCCTGATCAACCCGCAGGCGCTTGCCGGTGTAAACCCGCCGTCCGCTGGTGAAATCAAAGGTTGGAATCTCTACCTCCTCACCCTGGATCAGCTGTGCAAGATGGGTGTTAAACAGCTCCAGATCAATGGCTTCAATGCTCTCGAAATCATATTCGCCGTGTTCATTCTTTGGGGTTTTTTCCCGATCGAGAAAATAGTCATCGAGATGAATCGCCACAGGCCTTAAGCCGTTGACCCGCAGCTGAACCGACAGCCGCTGAACAAAGGTTGTTTTCCCTGAAGATGAAGGGCCGGCGATCAGAATAACCCTCAAGGTGTCGTGGCGGCCATGGATCATGTCTGCCATTTGGGCAATCTTCTTCTCATGAAGAGCCTCAGCGATTCTAATTAACTCTCCGCTCTTTCCCTGGACAATGAGGTCGTTTAAAGCTCCTACTGTCTCGACATCCAGGATTTTGGCCCACTGCTCCGCCTCCCGGTGGACACTGGCAAGTTTTGGCTGCTCCCGATAAGGCGGAATCCGATCAGGATTGTCGGGGTCGGGGATCTGCAGGATGAAGCCCGGCAGGTAATAATGGAGTCGAAACTTCGTTAGGTACCCAGCACTGGGAACCATGTAACCGTAGAAATAGTCATGAAACCACCCGGAGCGGTAGACATTAACAGTATCCGACTGCCGGTATTTCATTAGGTTTACCTTATCATACTGACCGTCCTTGGCAAAGAGCTCCATGGCCTCTTCTTTAGGCAGGACAAGCTTCTCAAAGGGCTCATCCTGGGAGGCGATCTCCCTCATCCTCGCCTCGATAGCCTCCACGTCCTTTTTCACCAATGCCCTCTGGCAGTGGATCTCGCCGTAAAGGCCGTTACTGAGGGAGTGTTCGATAATCACCCTGCATCCAGGCAAAACTTCCCGGGCAGCCCGGATCAGTAAAAACACAGCACTTCTTTGATATATCCGGTAGCCATCCTTGACTTCCAGTCCAAAAAAGGAAATACTGCAGCCCTTAGTTATGGGATAAGTCAGTTCCCGAAGATCATTATCTACATAGGCTGCTAGAATCCGCGGCCAGCTGTCAGGCCAGCAGTCTTTGGCCAGCTCCTGAAGGGTGGTCCCCGGCTTTACCTGCCGGCTACCTAGGCCTTCAATTTGTACCTGTAGAAGGGTATTATTTGCCTCCATCATTATACCTCCGTGTAGACTGAAACGGGTCTTACGCCCTGGTCTTGGGCCGGCCTGCCGCTCGGGCGACAATTCTTCTTTCTAAGAATAGAGCGGCGTTCTCGTCTCCCACCTCAGATACTATATCCTCTTGAGAAACCTCAACATGGACCGCCTCCGCTCCGGCAGCCAGTGCTCGCT
>JAAYGR010000288.1 GCA_012727675.1 Bacillota bacterium | reverse complement strand
TTCCAGAACACCGCCGGTGACGTCGACTCTGTGGTTGAGCTCCTTCCGCCGGACCAAGTCAAAAAGGGAATCGACTGCTCCTGCTTTGGGATCCTTAGCTCCGTATACCAGCCGGCGTATCCGGGCTAATACTATGGCGCCGGCACACATCGGACAGGGCTCTATTGTAACATAGAGGGTACAGTCCGTCAACCGCCAGCCTCCCAACCGCTGGCAGGCTTCCCGAATCGCCAATATCTCGGCGTGGGCTGTAGGATCCTTCCACGTTTCCCGGCGGTTGTGGCCTCTACCGATAATCTCGTCCTGATGAACGACCACCGCTCCGATGGGAACCTCTCCTACAGCATATGCTCTGGATGCTTCCTCCAGTGCAGCCTGCATGTAGGTTCTATCGGCCTCATCCATCCCGTCTATCCTTCCACTTTATTCAGCAGTGCGGATCCTACAGATGGTCTGTTGCCCTGAAGACCTTGCTGTGAGATATCATATCACATCTGCAGCTCAACTGCAACTATCACCGGTTTGCCGGATAGCGTCAAGATACTGTAGGTCTGGGAGAAAGAGTCTGGCCCGATTTAGGCCGGCAGAGCACATGGCTAGATGATAGTGATTGAACCAAGCTGTTTGAGCACTCTCCTAGTATAGGTAGAAGGACCGTTCATCACCGGCATGTTCCCCAGTACTTCTCCTGAAACCTTCCGCAGCCTCTCTCGTTGAGCTGGTAGTGCAGCTTTGACCGCTATGGAAAGTGTTGTACTGAATTTTTTCCGGTGCAAGATATGCTCTTTGATCGAAATACCGTTGGCTTTCATGGCTCTTAGCTTGGCTATCTGATCAGCCCCACGTTCACTCCAGCCCATTGGCCGGCTGCTTAACCGACAGGACAATACATGGCTCACATGGCCTTCAGCACTACAACCTATGACGTGGGGGCTTCTTCCTTCCACGCAATAATTCCATCCCAATACTAATTAGGTATCGTCGGCATTGCGCTACCCGCTGCTTTTCGCTTTCTGTCATGGCCGCTTTCCTAGCCTTACCCAAGATCGATTTAACTGCTTTAAGGTCAAAAGCCTTAACGGCTTGCAGCAAAGCGCTGCGCAGTTCTGGACAAAAACCTAATGATTCAGTAATGCATTTGTTGATGTGGTACTTATCTAGCAGGAAGACTGCTCCCAAGTATTCCGCCAAACCTCGGATCCACGGAGCGCCGTCTCCGTAAACGTAGATTTTCTCTATGGAATCAAGGTCGTAATTTCCATCGATGTTCTCGTATACTTCCTGGTAAAGCACTTCGTTGTCTCGGTATACTCCGGCGGTGTAATGAACGTTGTTAAGAACTCTCCGTTCACCCCAGTCCCTACCATAGCCATCGGTCGTGTACACCAACTTGGCAAGGGCAAGGCCTCCATCTTGCTTCTTTATGTGGTCCTCATCGGCTTGGACATGCAAATACCGAGTCTGCATCCTCCTACCATTACGTGAAATCGTTGGCGAAGCAGTTAAGAACGTCTCTCGGATGACATTCATTACAGTTTGACCGCTTACAGTGCCTTCCGGTGATGTCCCTAGCTTGCCAGCTTTACGATAGGACACATCTGTCGCTTCATCCACCAACCTCGTCTTCACCAGGGGGTCTATTCTCCCATGGGGTGTAACACCTATCGCTTGGTCAAGTAAATATGCATAAGTTCCTGTCTTACGGTTGCGATAGTACCTGCGCTGGTAATGTATCTCTCCGAATGGCGTTAACAGACTCTTGGGATCACGGCGAACCACCGTCCAGCCTTCCCGCTCCTTGGGATTATCTTTCAGCCAATCATCTGCAGCTTCTAGAGCTTCGCGACACAGCTTCTTGCCAAGATCGTTCAGGACCCTT
>JAAYGR010000287.1 GCA_012727675.1 Bacillota bacterium | reverse complement strand
GTTCTCCCGGCTAGCATCTCCCGGCTGAGTCTGCCGAAATCTCCGCTAAAGTCACTGGCTTTACCGGTAAAGACTAGGCTGCTGTCAGGGTGGTACAGGAAGGTACCGTCCCTGCTCAGCAGTATGGGATAGCTACCTTCTGCAAGTTCCACCGATGATACAATGGCTCCGATACTCTCCAGAT
Source organism: Bacillota bacterium (assembly GCA_012727675.1). Lineage (GTDB taxonomy): Bacteria > Bacillota > Limnochordia > DTU087 > DTU087 > DTU087. The sequence continues at coordinate 1,731 of JAAYGR010000287.1, read as the reverse complement.
CTACGTCGATGCCCAATATCCCTTTGAAGGAGCCATCAACATAAACCGGATATGTAATGGAAACTATGGGAGAACCTGAAATCTCATCCATAAAGGGTTCTGAGAAGAACAACCCGCCGGCTGCCTTCCCAAGTCGATACCAGTCCTCTTGGCTGTTGCGATAATCTGAGGGTAGCTGGGTTTCTCGAATATCAAAGAAGGTCTGGGATTCTTCAGAACCAAAGTAGAGATTGGTTATGTGTATGTCGCGTTCTGCCACTCTCCTAATGGTGCCTAAGAAAGTTGAATACGCATCATTCCCTATGTAATCCCTCGGCGACCGGAGGAAGGCTTGAGCAGCGAAATTCATTATATCTTCCGATTGTGCCAGTGCCTCTACGATAGCAGCATACTTTTGAAAATAAGTCTCAAGCTCCGCGGCGGCCCTGGAGGCTGCTTCTGTCCCTCCGTGGCCAAAAACCTCCCACCCTAGACTCCGCAGTGCCATTGAGGAAGAAAAAATCATAAGACCATACCCTAACAGTACAATCAGCAAAATGGGCACCGTTAGCTTTCGCACCAGTGAACCTTTACGTTTTCTACTCATCTCCCTCATCCCTTCTGTGAGAACCGCTGAATACGGCTCTGCTCTACTAGCCTATATCCCGCAGCCCTTTGATGTATCTAGCCATTCTCGGCCATACTTATCAATCAAATATATAACCATATGAATATAACCGAAACATAGGTTGGCTCTATCCGAGGGTTGGATATTACACAGGCTGACAAAGCCCGCCGGAATCCCGACGGGCTTTGTCAGTCGAGCTGCCTGGTAGAGGCAGGTGGGATGATGATGGAGGTTTTCTGCTAGATCAGCCCCATCTCTCTACCGACTTTTTCAAAGGCCGCAATACCGTAATCTAGGTCCTCTCGGCTGTGGCTTGCCGACACCATCACCCGGATGCGGGCTTTGCCCCGAGGAACCGTTGGGAAGCCGATGGACTGGGCGAAGACCTTTTCTTCAAAGAGCCGTCTGCTGAACTTCCCAGCAGCAGCGGCTTCCCCAATCATCACCGGTGTAATGGGAGTCTCACTGCTGCCGATATCAAATCCTAACTGCTGCATATGGGTCTTGAAATAACGGGCATTTTCCCACAGCTTCTGCACCAGCTCATCATCGGAATCTAGAATCTCCACCGCGGTAATGGCTGCTGCAACATCGGCAGGGGTAACTGCCGAACTAAAGAGGAAGGGCCTTCCCCGCTGGGCAAGATACTCGATGAGCTCCTGTGCACCGGCGACATAACCGCCCACTACACCAAGGGCTTTAGATAAAGTCCCTACTTCCACATCTACTCGGCCGTGAAGTCCAAAGTGATCCACTATTCCCCGGCCGTTAGTACCCAGAACACCTTCACCGTGGGCATCATCCACCATGGTCATGGCTCCGTATTTTTCAGCTAGCTCAACAATCTCAGGAAGTGGCGCTATGTCCCCGTCCATGCTGAATACACCGTCGGTGATGATCAGCTTCCTACCCGATGTGGGCTCCTTAAGACGCTCCTCCAGGCTTTCCATATTGCAGTGTTCATAAACCTTGATCTCAGCCCGGCTCAGCCTGCACCCATCGATGATACTGGCATGATTGAGGCTGTCACTGTAGATGGTATCTCCCTTCCCTACCAAGGCTGGGATCACCGCTAAATTGGCGGCAAACCCCGATTGGAACGAGATCACAGCAGGCACTTTCTT
>JAAYGR010000286.1 GCA_012727675.1 Bacillota bacterium | reverse complement strand
TGGGAATGCTCGTAGGAGATGTCATCTATCCACTCAGTGGACTGATATCCAAGTTTATTGGCCAGGTGACGGGCAAAGGCTTGAGATACCCGCAGATTCTCTTGGCGCTGTGTTTTACGGACCTTGATGGCGTATTGGACACATCCGATGATGGAACTGTTATCTTTCAATAATTTGGTCATTACTGTGTACATACTCTTTCCGAATGTCAACAGCTGCCCATGGATTTCTCTCCCGGTCTGAAGTGTGCGGCCAATAACGGTTAAGGCCAGCCCCCTGTTTAGCACCTTGGCGAGATTCTGCCCGATAAGGTTTCTAGGCAGACGCTCCCGGCCGATGAACTCCTGTACCAGCTCCACGCCGGGTTGGTTTATATAGGTAATTGTTCCATCGGTATCTATGGCGATAATACCGATGGCTGCAGCTGCATGCCTCAATGTCTGAGGAAGAGCTGTCCTAAGTGACTTGCGCAGTCTAATACCTTCCAACAAAACAATCAAGAACTCCTTTCCTACAGAATCTAGGCCTAAAGAATTGAATTCTCCGAGAGCTCTGGGCACAAAGCCCCAAATTAGGCACACAAGTGTCATTTTATACCAGAAATAGGCAAGAAGTAAAGTTAATTTTCAGTAATATTAGTGGGATAGGTGGTGATATCTTTGCTTCAAATCATTACAAAGCAAGTAAGTAAATTAGCTTATAGAAAAGTAGCTGTGTGGGGGAGGATTGTTAAGCACAGCGGAGGTAAATACGTGTTGGAGAAAGCAGTGGTAAGCCATCGTAATCTGGTTCTGCCAGGCATTATGGTGGTAGTCATATCAGCAGTTGTTTCTCCTTGTAGTCGGAATGCTAAACTCAACACAGGCTCCACCTGTAGAGCTGTTATAAGCCCGGACAGTACCGCCCTGCGCTTCCACTAGCTGCTTGACAATATACAGCCCTAGTCCAGACTGGCCTCTTTCGAGAGTCCTGCTCTGGTCTCCTCGATAAAACTTCTCAAAGAGATGACGCAGATCCTGGGGAGTGAAACCAGGCCCTGTATCACAGACCGCAATGTGGAGTGTTTGCCCTTTAGCCCTGGCAGAAACCGTAATGGTCCCACCGGCCGGAGTGTAATAGAGGCTGTTCATTATTATGTTGTCCAGTATGCGGCTTAATTTGCCTTGATCTAGTCTAACCGATGGAGGTTCTTCTTCAGATAGGGCTAACTCCAGTTCCACAGAGATGTTTTCATCCTCGCCCATTCCTTGGTATACATCCAGCTTGTCTTTGAGAAATGCAGGCAGATCAAACTCTGTAGGAATGTTGGGCTGGCTGTCTTCCAGTTCTGCCGCATAGAGCATCTCCTGTACGAGTTGTCCACCCCGGTGGGCGTTGTCCGCGATTACTCGGATATATTTTTCAGCCTTGGGCCGATGGTCTATGGCTCCCAAGAGCGCTTGGGCATAACCTTGTATTATGGTGAAGGGTGTCTTTAGATCATGGGCTAGGGCTGCCACCATTTCCTGATGCTGCTGTTGAGTTTGCCACTGGGCCAGAAGGGACTCTTTCAGGGTTTCTTTCATCTCATCAAAGGCCCGACAGAGTCTGCCCAGTTCGTTGTCGGCTTGGTATTCAATGGCAAAATCTAGGTCTTGAGCCTGCACTTTGTGGGACGCCTCAATGAGCATGTCCACAGGTTCCCCAATGCTCTTAGCGAACCGTCTGGCAAAGACATAGGTAAAGAGGATTATAAAGATAAACGGTGACAATAGGACTAGATACCCTATAGGGATCAGCCACAGGCGATCCTGGGCTAGGGGAATATAGGGTGTCAGCTGGTAGACTAAGGCGACTGCACCTTGAAGACTTCCGCCGGAAAAGATGGGGATGACTCGGACAAATCTTCCTTCATGGGAGATGGTAGTGTTGATCTGGGTGTGAAGCTCCCCGCCAGCTCCAGGGCGAATAAATCCAATAGGGGGTCTGGGCCGCTAAGACACCGCCCAAGAGTCCGGCAACTCCCAAGGCGATGCTGGCGAACATGCCAAAGGTATGGGCAATCCAGAGCTGGATGGGAATCTGGGGTAGAGCAGTGATCCACAGAATTAGACCTCCAATAAGAATCTCCCGCCACGGCACAGGTCCAGTCGCGGTGATGAATCCAAAGGCGAGCGTTGTACCCATCAGAACCAATGTGGTTAGCAGCATGTGGTAAACCAGTACAACAATCTTTCCAAGCCATACGTAGGTAGGGGATATAGGGTGAATCAAGACAGCTCGGTAGTCTCCTGCCCTCTTTTCTTGGTTAGTCACCAAGCCTGCTAGCAAGGCGGAACCCAAAGGGATAAAGAGCACGGGCCACCAGTTGTAGATCAAGGCAAGAACCATACTCCAGGAGTGGGCATACTCAGGCGGCATGAAGCAGCTCTGGAGTAGTGCAACAAGTATAAAGAAAAGGGGAGCAGTAAGAAGCAGCTTCTTGGCGATTGTCCGTTTGTACTTCAGATGCTCGACCTTGATTAGACTGTTCATCGTTCTAGCCCCCTTACAACTTGAATAAAGAGTTTTTCTAGGTCAGTATCGTGTCTTACGGGTCCCTGGTAGCACAGGTGTCCCTCGGTGATAATTCCCACATGGTCCACCACTTGGGCCACTTCTGTAAGAACATGGCTGGAAAGAATGACAGTGATGCCCATTTTTGGAAAGGACCTCACCAATCTCCTAAACTCTTGAATGCCCAAAGGGTCAAGTCCGTTGGTGGGTTCATCCAAGATCAAGAGTTCAGGTTTACCCAACAGGGCAATAGCAATACCTAAGCGCTGCTTCATTCCGGTGGAAAACCTCGATACCAGCTTACTCTCTGTGCCTTTGAGGTTAACCAAATCTAGGACACGATCAATCTCTGTCTTGGGTAAGCCCATGATAGTTGTGTGGATCAAAAGGTTTTCTCTTGCAGTCAAGTTGCCGTAGAGCGCAGGCTCTTCAATTAGGGCCCCGATGCGCTGTAAATGACGGCGCTGCCAAGGCTCGCCAAAGACTTGGATTTCCCCAGCATTAGGGCGAATCAACCCAGTAAGCAGTTTGAGAGTAGTTGATTTGCCGGCACCATTGGGGCCTAAGAGACCGTAAATGCTACCCGCGGGCACTCTGAGGGCCAGATTGTCTACACTAAGCTGCTTGCCGTAATACTTTGTCAAGCCGCTGGTTTGGATAATGAAATGAGACATTCGACCACCCCTTTGCAGGTTGTTTGACTTTAGTGTATGGGGGAGGTATCAAGAAACTATAAAGAAGGCGATGGGTTCCTACCCCGATGATCCCGGCGGTTAACTCCGTCACCGGCTTGTACCGGGTTTGCATTAGCTCATGGAAAAGATAGGGAGGAATTGTCAGCAATGCGGAGGAAAATACGTGGTGGGTAGCTTAAGCGGTGAGTAAAACCTAGAGTTATGGAAGGGGAGACTCCATGTCTGAGTTTAAGCCGGATTACAACAACATCGTAATGGCAGCCTGGAACCAAACCCCAGCCCGCCTTCCGCTGTATGAGCATATCATTTCGGAGAATGTGATGGAGGAAATACTAAATCGGTCCTTTGCCGAGCTGTATGAAGGTGATGAAAGAGACCGCCTCGAGTTCTTTCGGAGCTACACGGAATTCTTCCTGAGGATGGGCTATGATACTGTGAGCTTCGAGCGCTGCATTGGGCCGGCAATGCCGGGAAGCGGCGCACTGGGGGAGCACAAGCCGGGTGTTATTGCGACCAGGGAAGATTTTGATAGGTATCCGTGGGACAACATCCCAGACTGGTATTTTGAAAAATACGGCCGGGATTTTGAGCTGCTTCGGGAAACCATGCCACCGGGCATGAAGGCCATAGGCGGTCCCGGAAATGGAGTCTTTGAGCTGGTGCAGGATGTGGTCGGTTTTGAGAAGCTTTGTTACATAAGGGTAGATGATCCCGACTTATATGCCGACCTCTTTTCTAAGGTGGCCGATGTGATGGTGGCCATCTGGGATCGGTTCATGCGGCAGTATGGTGATGTCTACGCCGTCTGCCGTTTCGGCGACGATTTGGGCTTTCGCACATCAACCCTTCTTCCCCCCGATGATATCCGCACCCACATACTTCCCCAGTATAAGCGGATAGTGTCCCTCGTGCATTCCCACGGCAAGCCTTTCCTTCTTCACTGCTGCGGCAATATTTTCGAGATTATGGATGATATTATCATCGTGGCTGGCATTGACGCCAAGCATTCCAATGAAGATGCTATCGCGCCCTTTAAGGTGTGGCTGGAGCGCTATGGAGATAGAATCGGCAACTTCGGCGGAGTAGACATGGATGTCATCTGTCAATATGATGAAGAATCCGTCAGGGATTATGTAAATGATATCTTAGGATATGCTGCCCACGGATGGGGAGGGGTCGCCATCGGCACCGGCAACTCTGTCCCAGATTATGTGCCGGCTGCCGGCTATTTAGCCATGATAGAGACTGTGAGGAAGTTCCGGGGTGAATGAAGGCGAACAAAGCGAATGAAGGGCGGGGGGAGATGGGGGTTGTGGTATCTGGTGCGGGTTATTCAGTGTAGGCGTGGGATGGGGCTCTAAGCGGGTGATCGAGTGAGGGTTAGAAACGTCATATTTGATATCGGTAATGTTCTCTTGAGCTTTCGGCCGAAGGAGTATTTGAGAAGCTTGGGTTTTAGTGAAGAAGAGGTGGAGCTCTACAGCAGAATCATATTTAGAAGCAGTCTGTGGCTGGATCTCGATCGGGGGCTCGTTAATGAAGAGGAGGCAGTGGCTCGACTAGCCGCTAAGCATCCCAAGCATGCCCAGGGCATTGAGCGGGTTTTTGCCGACTGGTATGCCATGTTCGTTCCCTTGGAGGGGGTCAAGCTCTTGCCCAAGCTGAAAGAGGCCGGCTACAGACTTTATGCTTTATCCAATTTTCATAGAGACGCCTTCGGCCATGTCAGAAGCAAGTATCACTGGTTTGACCTCTTTGACGGTATGGTTATTTCCTACGAGGTGCACGCAATCAAGCCGGAGCCTGAGATATATCGAGCGCTGATTGACCGGTACGGAATTGATCCCAAAGAGAGTGTCTTTATAGATGATGTGAAGAAGAATATAGATCGGGCCCTGCTTTTTAGTTTTCATACGATTCATCATACGTCCTTTGAGGAGACGGTTGGGGAGTTGAGGAGGTTTGTCATGCTAGAACTTTAAGCCGCGCAATGGTGGTGAGGTACTGAATCCTGTGCATAGGGCATAGAAAGCGAGTATAGAAAGCAAGGAAGATGGCATGCAAACAGCGTGGGAAGCAGTATCCAGCCATTGTCAAACAACAGGCAGGTAGTACTGAGCTTGAAGAACAGAAAGTACGGAAATATTCCTCACTAACACTGCTAGCGATCAGATGTTGATCTAGAGACTCCTTGGGATATTTCCCTAGTAAAGCGATTAGTGAATAGTCCGAGTTAGTGTTAAATAAGGTGCAAGTATGCCGGAGCAAAGTGCGTGTACATAAACAAATGGCCCATTCTGCCGCAAGAAAGGGCCATGTGCGAAATGCCACGCATTTTGCCTAGACACCCGATACTCGATGAGTAGTGTTCGGGTTAGGTAGGAGCTCAGTGTTGCTTATGCTTTTTAGTCTAACTTATGGCTAACTGATAATGTGCTAATCAAGTATTTCAGATACAGTTATAGCAATGGTGTCTTGGTATGTCTCGGCTCTAAGTGCCTCCCAACCGTCCCAGTAATCGTGCATCCAGCCACTATGATCGGGCTCGGGGTTGGTATCTGGGCTATATTGGACCCACATCCAGCCGGCCTTGCTATAGTACAAATGCCGATCCCAGTCGGTATTTCGGGTGAAACTAGTGTCAATGCCTTCAGCGTTGGAATCAACTCTCTTGGGCTTGAAGTCATTAATATTTTCTCCCTGGCTCATGACCTTATATGTGAAGTATTTGTCAGGGCGGAAGTTTTCATGGAGCCCCCACTGAGCCGTAGTGTCAAAGCCCAAAGATTCGAAGGTTATGCTGACAGGGGTGTTTGCATGAACTGCCCACCTAGCCCTCTCCGATTCTGGAGTCTCGGCGGGCTCGGTTGGGTCTGTTATATTTAGGTTGATGGTGTCACCATAGGTTCTTACGTCAGCCCATCCAGATACGGATATCTGGACGTCTACTTCCCCCCGTAGATCTCCCCCTACGCTTGCTTGCACAGTCAGCGCCATAGAAAGCACTAGAAATAAAGCCAACGGTAGACCAAATTTCATTATTGAAGATACCTCCTTCGACAGTCTTTCTCCTTATCATTTCAAATGTGTCATCTGGCCATTTCAGGGATAGTTGAGAAATCACCCCCTAGTTCAGCTTGTTGAAAGACCCAAACTTTGTGTGTACCATAACTTAAGGGAGTTAGAAGAGTCTCAAAGTACATTCAAAAAAACCTAACTATTGCCTGTGGTGCATCTCTATGTTGTCTGGCATTCGTGTCCGGGTACGCAAAGAAACGTCGAGCTTGCCTCAAACAATATGCCTACCCCGCGAGAAATTGAGGCTTATTCAGCGAAGCTCCCTTGGTGTTTGCTTTCTTAGGGTTCTACCAACTGTGGTAGACACGTATAGCCAACGATACTCGCATTCCATGCGTTCCCTGCATAGGCAAAGTGCTTGTTAGCCTTTATCAGTCCTTTATAACTTAGCAAGTGTAGAAGATAGTAAAGAAAAAGGCGGCCATTGCACACGATCCCAAGAGTGGAATTCCAAGTGATTCCCGTAGGAGAAGGCGAGTAGAATAGCACTATGCGCAGATGCTTTTTGAGACAAGTTTGAATCCTGCTCAATATAGTAAACTCAGGTTTAAGAATACTGAGTAAGACTGACTGTAGATGGTGAACTAAGCTTTGAATGTCGAGACTCCTGTTGTTAGTGGTGTTAACGGCTGCAGGAAGTTGTATAGAGACTTTAGGGACCATAAGATTAAATCTCCAAGGAGCTCTGGGAGTGTTTCCCAGGGGTCTGGATGCAGGGACAGCTTTGGTGCTGAAGGTAATGGACATCTCACCCTTTGAGGTTACGGCCCTTCTGAGACGCTATTACTTCTGCTTTAGTCTGCTCAATCTGTGCGAGGCTAGTGAGTCCGTGCTTACAGGGACGGCCAAGACTACTATGAAGTACCACAAAACGAAAGAATTGCATAAAGCAGAGAGAAATAAAGAAGGGGAAAATTTAAGTAATAAAGCAGGAGACAAATAGAATAGAGAGAATACAAGAAACAAATTAATCGCGAATACTTTCTTGTTTTTACACCGCAAAATGTAATCGATACCACTAATCATCCGGGTGTTTCAATTATGACAAAAAGACGGGTTACCATCAGAGATGGGGCTAAGAAAGCTGGGGTGTCGACGGCCACTGTGTCCCGTGTACTTAACAAGTCCAAGAAAGTACACTTTAGGACAAGGCGGCTGGTTGAGAATGCCTGCGAGGAGCTGGGTTTCTACCGGGACCCCATTGCCGCTGCCTTGAGAACTGGCAAGAGTAATACGGTGCATCTCCTAATAGAGCGGTTTGACGGCAGCTTCATACCTGATATTCTCGTTGGAATTGAAGGCAAGGCAGACCGCGAAGGTTATCGGCTGTTGGTTAGTAAACTGGATACCACCCAGAGGGGTGTGTGGGAACCGGGTAACCAGTACATTGACGGGATTATTGTTATCTCTGACTCAGTACATAACCTTAACCTCGGCGAGGTTGCAGGCAAAGATGGTCTGCCCCTCATATGTGTTTACAGCTACAGCCAGGATCCGAGATATCCCTGTGTGCTGCCCGATGACTATCATGGGGCTTACTTAGCGGTGCAGCATTTGGCTGAGAGCGGCTGTGAGGCTGTCGCATTCATCAGCGGGCCTTCTGATTGGCCGGCGTCCCAAGACCGCTTGCGGGGATACAAACAGGCGGTTAAGGATTTTGCCCTGAGAGATGACTCCAATCTAATAGAATTGGGAGACTGGACAATGGTCAGCGGCTATAGGGCTTGCCAAAGGCTTCTTGGTAAGACGACTTTTGACGGGCTCTTTGCAGGTAACGATCCCATGGCTTCGGGAGCCATTGATGCTTTGAGAGAACACCGCTTGGATGTGCCGCGGGATGTGGCCGTGGTCGGTTTTGATGATGCCGCGTTTTGCCGCTATGTGAGGCCGACCCTGAGCAGTATAGCTATGCCCCTCAAGGAGATGGGGGAAGTGGCTATGGGTACCCTGATTTCGATGATTAGAAACGACGGTCGGCTGGACCATAATGAACATGTGATTAAGCTCCCTTGCGTGCTGAGAAGGAGAGATTCAACCAAGGTAACCCCAGAACACCCCAGGGCAGAAAGGAGAACTGGATATGTCACAAGCAACTAATCGCAAAATGTCACCAGTCTCTGTAGCACAAGTGGCGATAGATGACGGTTTTTGGTCCCAGAGGATAGAAACCAATCGAACCAAGACAATACCCCATGAATACAAGCAGTGCAAAGAGACCGGCCGCATAGATGCATTTGATTTAGCCTGGAAGCCGGGAGATGAACCGGTGCCCCACTATTTCTGGGATTCTGATGTAGCCAAATGGATTGAGGCTGCCAGTTATTCCCTTGCGACTCATCCAGACCCGGAACTAGATAAGCTCTTGGATGAAGTCATTGAAAAGATAGCCGGAGCGCAGCAGCCCGATGGTTACTTGAATGTGTACTTCACCGTCGTAGAGCCGGAGAAGCGGTGGAAGAATTTGGGCATGTGGCACGAACTTTACTGCGCCGGCCACCTGATGGAAGCTGCCGTTGCCCATTACGAAGCCACTGGAAAACGGCGCCTTCTAGATGTAATGTGCCGCTATGCCGACTACATAGCCTCTGTATTTGGATCCAATCCCGGTCAGCGATATGGAGCGCCGGGGCATGAAGAGATTGAACTGGCCTTAGTCAAACTGTATCGGGTGACAGGCGATAGGAAGTATCTAGAACTAAGCAGGTTCTTCGTAGATCAACGGGGTCAAAACCCCTCGGTCTTCCAAAGGGAACTGGAGTACCTGTCGGAGGAAGATAGCAGAATCAATCGCTACTTTTTCGAAAGGAACGGTTTCGACACCAGCTATTGCCAAGACCACCTGCCAGTTCGAGAGCAGAGCGAAGCAGTCGGCCATGCAGTTAGGGCGGCGTATCTTTACAGCGGAATGGCCGATGTGGCAGTAGAAACGGGAGATGAAGAGCTCCTGCGGGCCTGTAGACGGCTCTGGGATAATGTGGTTAACAAGAAGATGTACGTCACCGGCGGAATCGGTTCATCCCGGCTCAATGAGGGATTTACTGAGGAATATGATTTGCCCAATAGAGATGCTTACGCTGAAACCTGTGCCGCTATAGGCCTGATCTTTTGGGCCCAGCGCATGCTCCATATAGATGCCGATGCCCGTTATGCTGATGTTATGGAAAGGGCGTTATATAACGGCGCATTAAGTGGAGTCTCCATTGACGGTGAGAAGTTCTTTTACGTTAACCCTTTGGCCAGCAATGGTGATCACCACAGACAGGAGTGGTTTGGCTGCGCCTGCTGTCCTCCCAACATTGCTCGACTAATAGCTTCTCTGGGTTCATACATATACTCAGAGAGTCCGTCCGATGTGTATATACATCTTTATATTTCAGGACAGGCAGAGCTTAACACAGCTGGAACTAGGGTTAAGATTTCCCAGCAAAGCGGCTATCCCTGGAATGGGGATATCGAGGTAAAGATTGAGCCTGCGGAAGCTGCTGAATTTGGGCTAAATTTGAGGATTCCCGGCTGGTGTCGCAAAGCGACACTTGCGGTAAACGACGTGGAAATGGATAATGCGTCAATTGTAAGGTCGGGATATGCCAGGATTTACCGGAGGTGGCAGCCCGGAGATACCGTAAGACTGAATCTAGATATGCCTGTAGAACGTGTCGCCGCCCATCCCAATGTCGTTGAGAATATCGGCCGTGTTGCACTCAGCCGCGGCCCCGTCATCTTTTGCTTGGAAGAAGCTGATAACCCCGTGCCTTTGGAGCGAATAGTCCTCCCGAGGGATGCCAAGCTGACTGCTGTATTTGATGAGGAACTGCTGGGCGGCGTTGTCAAGATTAAGGGAGAAGCCTTGCTGATAGATGATGCTGATTGGGGCGACGAGCTGTACCGATTTGGCTCAGTTACTATGCGACCGTACTCTTTTACAGCCATTCCTTACTATGCCTGGGACCATAGAATGCCCGGGCAAATGCGAGTCTGGATTCGGAGCCTGTAGTCTACTTATGTAGTCGGTTCGGGGGGTGAGACCGAGAGAGAGCCTGGTTCTGTACTTAGGATTAGGTTGGTCGCAAGTAGTGGGAGAGTATCCAGATAGGAGGGTATATCGGCATGTTAAGCAGGAAAGGTTCAAAACTGTTGGTTTTGTTAGTGGCAACTGCTTTATGCTTGAGCCTGTTAGCGGCAGTGGTGTCTGCCGAAAAGGTCAAGTTGAAGTATACCTACTGGGGAAGCCCGCTGGAGAAAAAGGCACAAGAAGAGATGTTAGAGGACTTCATGAAGGCCTATCCCCATATTGAGGTACAGCCGATTTACATTCCCAGTGATTATGTCACCAAGATCACAGCCATGCTAGCTGCCGGCGATCCGCCGGATGTGGGTCAGCTCGGTGAAGGCCAGGTTTTGGCGTGGGCTGAAGAAGGTGTCGTGTTGGACATTACGCCTTTCATGGAACAGGATCCGGAGGTCAGCTTCGATAGCCGCTTGCCCATGACCTGGTACATGTACGATGGCGGGACGAAGACCGTGGGTACCAACCTAGCGGTTGAGATAATGATGATGTTCTACAACAAAGACATCTTTGATGAGGCTGAAGTGCCGTATCCTCCCGCCAAAGCCGATGAGTGGACATGGGATGAGTTTGTTGAGACTGCCATTGCTCTCACCAAGGACCGCAACGGCCGGCGCCCAGGAGAACCGGGGTTTGATCCCAATAATATAGACACCTATGGAGTGGCCTTTGGAACCTGGTGGGCGCCGATTCTGCCGTTTGTCTGGAGCAACGGCGGCGACTGGTTCGATGAAGAAGGCAGAGAAACCTTAATAAACAAGCCCGAGAGTGTAGAAGCCCTGCAGAAACTCCACGATCTGATCTACAAGTATCACGTAGCTCCAACGCCTACACAGATGCAGACTTTCCCTGCCTTTAATATACTGCTTCAGACGAGAAAAGTCGCTATGGTAATTGATGGTCAGTGGTCCCTGTTGGACCTAGCACAATCTGGATTCAACCTAGGCTGTGCTCCTCTGCCCAAATTAAAGGAGCCGGCATGTCTAGAGCTAGGTGCACCGAATGTAATTTTCTCAGCCACCAAGCATCCACAGGAGGCATGGCTGTTGTACAAGTGGAGCACAAGTGCCTCTAGCGTAATGCCGCTTATTCAGGCGGGACTGTGGATGCCTCTCCAGATTGAGTACTACACCGATCCTGAGAAAATGAATGAGTGGCTGACAGAAGGCGTTCATCCACCGGAGTACAAGGAAGCGGCAATTGACTACGCGCTAGAATATGGACGGCGTGCTCCCTCCTACTACATGAGGAATTGGGAAGAGATAACCCAGGCCATCAGCCAGGGATTGTCCAACTTCTGGCTGGGCAAGGAAGACGCCCAGACAGCAGCTGATAAAGTCGCAGAGACACTAAAGCCAATTCTACAGGGCAGATATGACCGTTAGTCTAGCCGCTGTAATGTGTTCTGTAAGCGGGGTTATTCCCCGCTTACAGACTATCGTATGGGACTTTGCTTCTAGAGGTCAGGTCAAGCTGGAGGCGATATCTGGTGTGGAAAAAGTCTCGAACATTGCAAAGTGTAGAGAGCCGGTGGGGCGTATTAATGGCTCTGCCTGCTATACTTGGTTTTCTCTTGTGGAATCTGCTGCCAATGCTTGCTAGTTTGGTAATCAGCTTTACTGAGTGGTCGGTCGTTTCCAGACCGAAATTTGTCGGTATAGCTAATTTCAGCCGTATGTTCAACCACGATCCCTTGATTTGGAAATCGCTGTACGTGACAGCGTATTACACTTTTCTAAGCGTACCGTTGGTTATTATCAGTGCTTTCTTGGTTGCGACTCTGCTCAATCAGAATGTTAGGGGATTGCCAGTCTTTCGCACCATATTTTACCTTCCTTCGGTAGTACCTGCCGTTGCCAATGCAGTACTTTGGCTGTGGCTGTTCAATCCTGACTTCGGTCTGTTGAACACCATCTTGACCAACATAGGTTTCCAGAAGTCTCTTTGGATATATGATGAGAAAACGGTAATTCCATCCCTTGCCCTCATGAGTGTGTGGGGCATGGGCAACACAATGATCATTTTCTTGGCAGGACTTCAGGGAGTGCCTCGACAGCTTTATGAAGCGGCTGAGATCGATGGGGCCAACTTTATACAGCGGTGGCTGTATATCACACTACCGATGGTTTCATCTGTAATTTTCTTTAACCTTGTCATGGGATTGATCGGCACCTTCCAGGTGTTCTCACAAGCCTATGTAATGACCGAGGGTGGCCCAAACAACGCCAGCCTATTTATGGTTTATTACCTTTTCCGGAATGCTTTTCAATACGGCAGGATGGGCTATGCCTGTGCCATTGCGTGGACACTTTTCGTAATTGTGCTGGTGTTTACCATTATCGTGTTCAAGACCTCTCCGGCTTGGGTCTACTATGAAGGTGAGAGGAGGTAAAGTTGTGGCTGTAGATAAAGGAATCAGATACGGTTCAGAAGGGATTCTGCATCGGGTTTCAGTGCGGAAGGTTATTTGGCGAACTTTTATCTATGCCGTTTTGATCATAGGTTCTGCTGTAGCGCTTTTTCCCTTTGTCTGGTTGGTGCGGAGTTCCTTTATGCAGATGCGCCAGATATTCATTCTTCCGCCGGAATGGATCCCAAGGCCGTTTGTATGGCAGAACTACATAGAGGCCATGACTGTCGTGCCCTTTGGATTGTACTTTCAGAATACCATAAAGATAGTTGTCGGCGTCATGTGTGGAACCCTGCTGAGTTCGTCGCTGTCCGCATTCAGCTTCTCCCGCTTGCGGTGGCGGGGTCGCGATATGATCTTTGGGATGCTGCTCACAACAATGATGCTGCCCTATGCAGTGACCCTTGTACCTACTTTCATCTTATGGAGTCGGCTGAATCTGGTGAATACATTTGTGCCGCTGACTTTACCTGCCTGGTTCGGACCGCCGTTTTATATCTTCTTGCTGAGGCAGTTCTTTATGTCGATACCCTATGAGCTCGATGAGGCTGCCTATGTGGACGGAGCATCACCCCTGTATGTCTATTGGCGTATAATTCTGCCGTTATCTAAGCCTCCGTTGATCGTAGTCGGCATTTTCTCATTCCTAGGAGTTTGGAATGACCTATTGGGGCCGGTAATCTACTTGACCAACCCGGATAAGTTCACTGTAGCAGTAGGTCTCGCTCAATTTAGAGGCATGTACTCTGCCCAGTGGCACCTCTTAATGGCGGCATCTACAGTGGTCTTGCTGCCGGTCATTGTCCTGTTCTTTATTGCGCAGAAGTACTTCATTGAGGGTATTACCCTGACTGGGATGAAGGCATAGGTGGTAGGCGGTCTCGAGAAGTCTAGGGTGAAAGGACGAGGACCCAGGGATGCTTAGAAGTGTGCCCAGATTCAGTTGACGTATGTGAGACAGGGATGTCTGCTGAGCCAATGACGCTCCCGGGGTAGATGGGCAGATCGTGCAGGCACCAGCAGCCGGGTACGTGGTCGGTACGCACGGCTCTGTGAGAGGGACAGCGCTAGAACTGATCAGCTAGCGCTGTCCCTCTTGATTAGTCTTTGAAGTGATTACATGAACGAAAGTTGAGAAGTGTATTTGGTGGCTACCGCAAATTTGAGAATGAAAGCGGCTATACGGTATTCCTGGCAGAACGGCGTGGGCAGCACAAGCCGCCCCAGACTGGAAGACAGCCAACACGGAAGCACCTCAAGCGAATTGAGGAAAGTCAACGGCGGAAGCGCCGCCGTCCACGATAGACTTCGGATGCCACTCTTGCTGGATTATTCATGATTATTCAAGGACACGGCTGAGTCAGCCTTGTGCCTTGCCAACACAATCATCCACGGAGTTCTTAACCTTCAGGCTCGCCTACCCGTCAGTTTTCAACTACGTTGAGTACATAGAATATCTGTAGCAAAACTTCAGCCTGTACAGCATTTCCTACTAATTCGGTGCAGCGAAGGTCCATCCAGCATTTTACCTCTCACCATATCATCTACAATATGGGTCCCAGGCAAGATGTCAATGAACTTGTAAACTTATACCACCTCAGCCGGTTAAAAGGGCCAAGAGGTGTCACCCTACTCTTTCAGATTTGAGTCTAGAAGCCGGGTTGGGCGATAATCTGAACCTCCCGAATACAGTCTGTCCAGCGAGAAGCCGAAAAACAAACAAGCGAAATATAGTTGACATTAACTTACAAGACTGGTAAAATCAGAAAAAAGCGATAGACAAAAAGGTTGCGATCTATATGAATATAACATTAAATGACATAGCTTTACGGGCAGAGGTGTCGGTGGCAACGGTAAGTAACGTGCTCCGGGGTAAGGGAAAGGCCAGCCCGGAAACAGAGGATCGGATTATTCGGATCGCCCGTGAAATGGGATATTTTGAACATACTAAGGTTAAGACAGGACTGCTTGGGGTTATCTCTTGCAGTATGCCCGGGACGAGTACGAGCCGCAGCAGTGACTCCTCTCCCCGAGAACTGGCAAGCTATTTTACCACCGAAGCCTTAGAAGGTATTGAAGATGTCGCCTCCCGCAACGGCTACCATATCCTTTTTCAAACACTGCCTACGCCGACCACTGAATGGGACATTCCCTCTATGGTGAAAGAACGTCTGGTAGAAGGGGTTTTGGTCATCGGTGGGACCATCCCTGATGAACTCATCCTCGCGTTACAGCAGCGGGCGGTACCCCTCGTGCTGCTTTTTACCCGCATCAAGACAGCAGCTGTTGACGCTATCCTTGTGGACAACTATCTCGGGGCATTTCTTGCAGTTCAAGAACTGGCTCGTCGTGGCCATCAGCGAATCGGGATGATTAACGGCTGGCGGGCAACCCACACCAGTGAAGATAAGCTGGAAGGCTTTCGCGATGGTTTGGAGATGGCCGGACTCTCATTTAAGGAGAGCCTATACGCGGAGGGGGATTTCACCTTATCTGGGGGTCACCGGCAGACTCAGCAGCTACTTCATGCGACCGGAGGACCGCCGAGCGCCATATTTGTCGGTGATGACGTTATGGCTGTTGGAGCCATCAAGGCAATCAAGGAAGCAGGCCTAAAGGTGCCTGAAGACGTGGCTGTGATTGGTTTTGGAGATAGCGCCATCGGCGCCTCGTGGGATCCACCCCTATCCACTATACGAGTACCAAAAAGACAGATGGGTGCTATGGCCGCGGAACGCTTGCTGAAACTTTGTCGCTGCGAAACGAGGGAGAGTATGACTCTGATGATAGCTCCCGAATTGATTCTGCGGGGTTCTTGTTGATAAACCAAAAGGCGAGGGGGTGATAATTGGACCTAGAACTGCGTGAGGCTGAGCAGACGGTTTTGACCAAGCAGCGGCAGCTACTGGCTGCACATACGTAAAGGAGGAATGAGTGTGATAGCGTTAAGATTGAATTCCGGTACCAAAGGAAAGCTGCACTGCGGGCTGTTGGTTGTACTGGTTTGCCTGCTTGTGGCAGTGGTTGCTGGCACGGCACTAGGCGCCCAGGAGATCCGGATAGTGACACGCAACTATGTACCAAACGTTCCTCAACCTGGTCGTGAACCATTGAAAGCCATGGCGGAAATCGCTGCTGCATACGAAGCCCTGCACCCCGATGTGAAAATTACATATGTGGAACTTCCGGAGATGAACGAACAGGAGTATCTGGCATGGTTGGTTAGCCAGGCAGCAGGTGGTACTATTCCCCATATAGTCTGGGGTCATGCAACTGAGCTGGAACAGTACAGACACGATGAGTGGTTTGTCGATCTAATGCCGTACCTTGAGGAACCTAATCCCTATGTGGAAGGGAACGAGCGCTGGTACGATTTGTTCTATCAGAAGCCGGTCGAACTCAGAAGGTCATATGATGGCGCTCTCTGGTCGCTGCCTATTGATTTGGTAGCAACGATTATTTTCTATAATCAAGACGTGTTCGACGAGTACGGCTTGACAGTACCGGCTACTTGGGCTGAGTTCATTGACATCCAGCAGAAGCTGCAGGCCGCGGGGGAGACACCCTTCTTGTTTGAACTGAAAGATTGGGTGAACTTCAGCTGGATTTTCCGTGTATTGCTGTCACATTTCTATGCTCCCTTATTGGAAGAAATCGATGTCTTAGGTACCCCTGGGCAAGTGACTGCAGAAGAATTTGCCAGGGCCTATCAAAAGGGACTCTTGAGAGCCGATCAACCCCAGCATAGGGAAATTTACCGAATCATCAAAGACTGGTCTAAGTACTGGGCTCCCGGAGCTGTCTCTTCAACTATGCAGCTGAACAGAGAGAAGTTTCTGCGGGGTCAGGGTGTGATGTATTGGGGACCCAGTCCCGATATGCCCGTAGTCATGCAGGCGGAAAACCGGGAGTTCCGGGTGGGCACTTTCTATGTTCCCCAGGTGACGGTGGAGACTTCGTCCTATGCTAATGATAGTCCGATGCATATGGTGGGAGGCGCTTCCGGTGAACAGCTGGCCATTACCGAGACAGCTGTGCGGGAAGGAAAAGTAGATCTCTGCGTTGACTTCCTTCGTTTCCTCACAGTTCCGGAAAACAATGGCCGTGTGATCTCTGAGGCACAAAAGATGCTGCCGGTTATCCAGGGAGCACCTACGCCCAGCATCATGGAGCCTTTCACGCCTCAGTTTGAAGCAGGCGTTTCTCCTCTGATCGTGGAGCGGTTCCTGTCGACACAGCAGATGGGAATGTGGCTGCGGTACGTACAGATGTTCTTCACGGGTGGCCTCGATCTAGACGGTCTCACCAGGGAGACTGAGAAGTTGTATAAGGAAGCAGCCGAGACTCTGATTGAACTGAATAAGTACGACCAGAGCAGATGGTAATTCTGTTGTTGGGGGCATCCGGTCATCCGGCGGTGCCCCCACTTTCGAAGTCTTGTTCATATGATTAGTGGGTTTTGCATGCGTAGACAAAGGAGAATACCGATGACTACACGGACTGTTGCAGCATCTAAGTCGGGTAAGCTGCTAAATAAGCTGTTTCCCTACTTATTGTTAGCACCGGCGTTCATTCTGGTGATTGTTCTTAATTACATACCAATCGGGGAATCGGTGCTCCGTTCCTTATATGACTGGAGGGGCGGCAGCCGGGCGACCTTTGTCGGTTTGGCCAACTTTAAGGAATTGTTTCAGGATATGGCTTTCCATATCTCTATGAAAAATATGATAAAACTGCTGGTATTTCAGCTGGTAGTCATCCTGACAGTGCCTCTGTTGGCCGCTGAGTACATCTTTCGACTAAAGAATCACCCGGTTCTGCAAAACGCTTTCCGCGTTCTCTTCGTATTGCCCATGGTTGTGCCGAGGATAGTGACCGTATTGATCTGGCAGTTCATCTACGATGGAGATGTCGGCTTGCTTAACGGCATTCTTAAGGGTCTAGGACTGGTAAGTTTAGCTAGGCCTTGGCTGGATGATCCCCGTCTCGCTTTATATGCCATTATGTTCGTGGGGTTTCCGTGGGTAAGTGGTGTAGCTACCTTGATCTATTTGGCAGGTCTAGAGAATGTGGAGTCCACGGTTTGGGATTCTTGCGAGCTAGATGGTGCCCGGGGTCTTAGGCGGGTGTTTGCCATTGATATCCCCCTGATATTTGCACAGCTGCGAACGATGGCAGTCTTGACAGTTATTGAAGTCATCGGGGGGTACATGTTCGTAGACATCCTGGTACTAACCGGCGGCGGACCTGGTTGGGCAACAATGGTGCCGGGTCTCAATCTTTATGAGAATGCATTTAAGTTCTCCCGCATGGGCTATGCCTGTGCCATGGGATTAACTCTATCTTTGATTGCATTATTCATTACGCTGCTGAATATGAGCTTGTTCGGTAAGAAAGTTGACGAATAGCAGGCTCCATTTGTGAGGGGGAGGAGAATGGTGCGCATCCGTAGAGAGGATCTGATCAGGTTATTGGTACTAGGGTTCCTAGCTGTGCTGACAATCGCCCCTTTTGTGATCACGCTTTTCATCTCCTTCAAGACAGAGGCTCAGTTTATCCGCAATCCCTTCGGTCTCAGTCTGCCGCTTCATTGGTCAAATTATGCAACTGCCTGGGCAGAGGTAAGGAAGTATCTATTTAACAGCATCTTTGCCTGCAGCATCGCCTGTGTTGGTGCTCTGACTACCGCTACGCTGGCAGCTTATGCCTTTGCTCGCTTCAGTTTTTGGCTAGACAAGTTTCTCTTTTACGTTCTGATGTTCCTGATTATGCTGCCGCCTATCATGAGCTTGGTGCCCCGGTTCTTGATGGTAAAGCGCTTAGGTCTGCTGAACACTTATGGAGGGTTGATTCTTCCCTTTATGTCCGGCAGCCAGGTAACCGCGATGTTCATTCTGCGCTCTTTCTTCTCAGGCATTAATGAGTCAATTTTTGATGCTGCTCAACTGGATGGGGCCTCCGAAGGGCAGATTCTTGTTCGTATCGTTTTGCCGCTGTCAGCACCTGTCTTGTGGACGTTGGCGATTATGAACATTATGACTAGCTGGAACAACATTCTTTGGCCGCTGATCACCCTTTCCAGCAGAGAGCTCTATCCAGTAACTGTGGGTCTAATGTTTTTCCAAGGACAATATGCCATCCAACGGGGCCCATTGATGGCAGGTTATATAATCTCCTCAATTCCATTAGTTCTACTGTTTATGTTCGCCTCCAAGTCTTTCATCCGAGGGCTGAGTTCAGGCGCTGTTAAGATGTAGAAATCAAAAAGCTAGGGGGATTATTTATGACAGAAGTAGGTCGTATAGTCTTAGAAATGAGTCTAAAACCCTTCAAGAAGATCGACCAACCATCAATTGCAGCCGTTTGTCGGAAAGTGCTGCAGGACTGGTATCCGCTTCTTAAAATAGCGAAGGAGTGCTCCATTCTTTTCTGGATTGCCGATGGCAGCGAAATCTTGACTTGGAAAGGGGATCTGGCAGAGCCCGTAGAGTGGGGGAGATACATCGGTTTCTGCAACGCAGACAAAGGTCTCTATATTGAGGAGGAGCGGACGACCGACCGAGTTGCGAGGTATTATATGGATAATCCTCCGGTGATCACCTATGGGGTTATTAAGGAGATCGTTGCTGCATTCAAACAGATAGCAGCGGAAGAATACGGACTCATTTTGACCGCAGGAGCTACTTTTGATCCTGGACCGGAGTTTGCACATTCGGAGTTTAAATACACCACTCATCCTGAGATCATCGGCGGGGGAATAGACACCAAAATCGGCCCTGCTTTTGCCATGGTTAATGCCTGGTCAACCCTACGGGGAGACCAAAACTGCTATGCGGCTTATCCAGAGGGAATACCGGATGGTACTCCTTTTGGTGTCTTTCTTGGTAAACAGAGTCAGAGCTTTTTGTCTGCGTTGGGTTTTGATTATATCTGGTTTTCCAATGGTTTCGGGTTCACTCATTTTCCGTGGACTTGTCTTGGTGAAAATTTTGACGGCACCAGATTCAACACTGCGGATTACCAAGAACAGTCCGCTAAGATACTTTCCTTCTGGCGGCAGTTTAAGGAGAACTGTCCAGACTTTCCAGTGGAAGTAAGGGGAACCAATTTTGGAACGGGGATGGATTTGGCCAAGGACTGCGTGCCCCTTAAAGAGTTGTATGAAGGAGGTTTCATGCGTGCGCCTGCCTGCAACTCTCCGTGGGGGCCGCTGAATAACGATTACGGGTTGGAACTCGTCGGGCATATGTCCCGTATTGCCGAATTACCCGGCGATGTTTACCCCTTTAGGTTTTACCCGAATGATCCATGGTTTTGGCAGAATCCTTGGTGGGATTGGTACGGTCGAGAACCTTTTGACATTTATACGGTTATGAGTGTGGCCCGATTGAGTGCCGATGGCAAGATAGAAAATCCTGAAATCATTGAGTTTCTGACCATCGATACAGAGCTGGGTGAGCTCAATGAGTTGTGTCCCCTGGAAGTCATTCCCCATATAAGGCGGGCACTCCAGGATAAACCGAATCAGCTGGGGATTCTCACTTGGCTTTACCCCTTTGATGAGTATTTCACTATCGCTGAGACCTCTCCTGAACGGATGGATCTAGTCTTTTTCGGCGACTGGTTTGTGCGGGGAGCTGTGAATAACGGTTTGCCGCTAAATACAGTAGTTTCGACCCGCTCTTTCAAGAAAGTCTGGGGTGGGCAGCCGGGGCTCTTCCGTGACACGATTCTCTTTGTTCCCACCGTCATCGATGAATCCTGCTGGCAGGCGGTAGAGGAATTCGTGTTAGGCGGCGGTCGTGTGATGTTCTATGGACCACTGGATACAGCACCTGCCGGAATGCGAGACATGTTGAACATCGAGCTTGCTGAGGGCATTGACGGGAACATGGTGATGAAGCTTCCGCCGGAGCGGGATCAATACCTCTGTCACAGGGATAATCAGGGTTTTTACCACCATCCTTTGGTGAGCGGCGGTGCGATTCGAGAGGTTGTTGCCGACCCAGCAGACGGTTACACCGAGATCGTTGTTACGGTTGAGCAAGGGAGTGCTGAGAGGGTATATGCACTTACACGACAATGTCCCGCTTGGCAGGGGGGCAAAATTGCTTGGGTCAGGGGCTCTAATCCCTTTACGTTGAGGCGCAAGGCAGACGAAGAGACTAGGCTGCCGGAGCAGTATGGGCCGTGGTATTTTGACGCCACCAATCTTCCCCGTTATTTACTAGGCCATTTCGGATACGAGATTAGTCATGTACTGCCAAGCCAAACCAGCAAGCGGCCTCTGCTCCTGGTATCCCGCCAGGATAACGGGTTCTATATCTCTGGTTACAAGCCCGATATGACGGTGGGTATTAGGCTGTCCTTCCCAGATGGAGCGCCTATTTTCATAGGTAAAGATGCCTGGGTCGAGGGCTCTAGTGCCTTCTATGCACTGGGACGAACCATTCACGATGAATGCCGCATCTTTGTGCGGCAGAGCGAAGCCGGTACAGTCTACAGCCAGGAACAGCCGCCGTTTCCCACCGGCAGGCAGCGCATGATTCGCCTTACAAACCTCAAGGAGGCTGCTGTTGCAATTTATCCCCCTCTAGATAAATTGGACACCACTGAGATTATTCTGCATCCAGAGAAAAGGAAGATCACCGGACAGCTGGATAGGGAAAAAGGTATGATTCTACTCGAAAACATTACCGGCGTAATCGATGTTGGGTGGTAGGAGATATAGCTTCAGGAGGTGCAAGATATGAAAAACAAGACTGTCAAGGTGGGGGCATTCAATGTTGGCCTACAGCGGTATTGGATGCAGTTTCCGGGACTGGAGGAAAGGTTGGCAGGCTATCACCAGCGGTTCGTGGATAGACTGAAAGAGTTCGGGGTGGAAGTAATATCCCCTGGCCTAGTTGATACCGTAGACAAGGCCAGGCAGGCTGCCCAGCTGTTTAAGGCTGAAGACGTAGAGCTCATCTTTTGCAATGTAACTACATATGTGTATTCATCGGTGGTGCTCCCTGTAGCCCAAGCCCACCCCGTACCGCTGGTTCTCGTGGGACTGCAGCCTTCATCTGCTATGGACTATCCCAGGGCAACAACCTTTGAACAGCTCGCCCATGATAACTGTACGTCCCTTCCAGAGATAGGGTATGCCCTAACTCGAGCCGGCTTGCCTTATAACGTATTATTTGGCAGGCTTGATGGAGACCAAAGGGTGTGGCAGGAGATTGAGGATTGGTGTTGGGTAGCCCGGGTGCTTCACGATCTGCGCTATGCTAACTTGGGATACATGGGGCATGCCTATGAGGGCATGTTGGATATGTATTTCAACCCTGCCGACTTCCATAACGCCTTTGGTATGAATGTGAAAATGCTTGAGCTATGTGATCTTAAGGAACGGGTTGATGCAGTCAGTGATCAAGAAGTACAGCAAATGCTGGCCACTATCAGAGATTTCTTCGAATTCCCGCCGCCTGGAGCAGATCCCATTGCTGGGCCCGTTACCGAAGATGTACTGGAATACTCAGCTAGGGTGGCAGTAGGGTTAGAACGCTTGGTTGAGGATTTTGACCTATCCGGGATGGCGTACTATTACGTTGGGTCGGATGGCTCTGAGTATGAACGCTTGGCAGCTAGCTTAATCGTAGGCAACTCACTATTGACTGGACGGGGTATTCCCATCGCCGGTGAAGCTGACATGAAAAACTGCATAGCCATGTTGATTATGGATCGGCTGGGTGCGGGCGGGTCCTTCGCAGAGCTACACCCCGTAGATTTTGATGGTGATTTTGTGCTGGTTGGCCACGATGGACCGGGTCATATAAAAATTAGCGATCAGAAGCCGATTCTAAGGGGATTAAGTCTGTACCACGGCAAAAAAGGCTACGGTGCTTCAGTGGAGTTCAAGGTGAAGACGGGCCCGGTTACACTCTTAGGGTTGACACAGACTCAGTCAGGAGAGTTCAAGTTTGTAGTGGCAGAAGGTGAGTCCATGCCTGGGCCTATACCAGCTACCGGCAATACCAACTCTCGGGTCAAGTTCCCTGTGTCTGTAGCAGAGTTCGTCGAGAAATGGGCCGAGGCGGCACCAACCCATCATTTTGCTCTCGGCATAGGACACAGAAAGGCGCAGTTGAAGAAGGTAGCCAAGGCGCTGGGTATGGAGATGGTGGTGGTTGGGGAGTAGAATCTGGTATTAGTTGCGGCTAGCCCTAGAGGCTACCAGTCAATAGAGGGCAATATAGGTGGGCAGGTAGAACTCCGGAGGAAATTGGGAGCTGGCTCTTTTATGAGCCAGCTCGGTTTATCATGGTATCTTGGGCTTACAGTGTCTTGTCACTATCATTTGTCAGCAGCGATGGTAAACTTAACCTTTGCCTTGCAATCGCCAGCATTCATTTTTCACCAGTCCCTAGTTCTCTTGGCTTGGGCTGTTACCTTGTACGAGTGTTCACCCTTGTCTTCGGTGTCAAAAGAACCATATCGTTTTCCGTAGTCGAGGAATAACTTGAGAGCGGGCTCATTCCAGGATCTTGTCCGATAGACCCACAGTCTGTACTGTAGATTGTGGATCTGTTCAGCATCTACGTTAACAATAAGTTCTGCGTTACTCCTTATGTTGAATGACGCTCCATCTTTGGGACTTGACTCAGAGTCATCTCCTGTAATAAACGATCTCATATAATCCTTACCGTTGT
>JAAYGR010000047.1 GCA_012727675.1 Bacillota bacterium | reverse complement strand
CCTGGGGGCCGTATCGGCTGCGGAGAAGGCGTGCATGGGCCACCATGGGCGAGACTACCGGCACAAGGAATCTAATAGCTTCTGGGTAGTGCTTCTCAATGAGGTTTACTACAGTCGGACAAGAGCTGGTTATCCGCGGTTCCTTCTTGGAGTCTGGATCCTGCCGTAAGTAGGCAGTGTGGGCTGCAGCTACTACATCTGCTGCAACGGCGGTTTCGGAAACGTATGTGAACCCCAGCTTCCGAAGGGCGGTAACCAGACATCCCGGTTCAGGCAAATCAAATGCACAAACGTAAGAAGGGGCAAGGCTCACCGCCACAGTCTCACCCTTGGCCAGCAGCGCCTGTACAGCCGGCAGATCGTCCCTAACACGCTTAGCCTGCCGGGGACAGACACTAATGCAGCGCCCATCGAGGATGCACTGCTCCTCCCAGATCTGAGCATGGCCTGTATTGACCTTGATGGCCTTGACGGGGCAAGCCCGCACGCATTTGTAACAGTCCTTGCACTCGGTCTCTACTGTGGTCAAGACCCCCACTAGCTCACCCCCAACTTCGGCAAGACCTCTTGCCGGAAGACCTCCTCTACACCATCGACAGAAACGGCGATTACCGGCCCGTCATCGATCCTAACAGACACTGCTCCGGTACAGTGATTGATACAGAAAACGCCCTTCAGCTCTACCAGTTCCTGCAGCTCCCATTTGCGAATCAAGGCCTGAAACCGGGAGATCACTTCGTAGGAGCCCTTCAGGTGGCAGGAACTGCCGACACACACAGCGATGGTGAGCATATCAAGCCCTCTTTCTTTAAGCTCGTACCTTTTTTCACAACCCCATGATATCACGGGTTCAAAGGGAGCACAACCGATAGGTGACAGATTTCACAATAAGTTAACTGATCAACTTTTCGCAGCGCTATGTGGTACAATACTTGATGAAATAAAGTCAGACAATCTCTTGGCATTGAGAGAGAGGTAACTGAATTGGCAAATTCTAATAAGCAATTCATGGAGATCAACACAAAGGACTATGTAGTCCAAGCAACTGCCGCCAACGGCCATGTCCGGGCATTGGCCGCGGTTGTTACCGGAGTCGTAGACGAAATAGCCCGAAGGCATCAGATGTGGCCGGCAGCCAGTGCGGCCTTAGGAAGGACCATGGCTGCCACTGCCATGATTGGAGCTATGCAGAAGGGCAAGGAAAAGGTAACGGTTCAGATCATAGGAGACGGCCCTTTGGAGCAGATAACAGCAGATGGCGATGGTGAAGGCAACTTAAGGGGATATGTTCAGAACCCCTACGTGGATCTCCCCTTGACAGAGCAGGGGAAGCTGAACTTGAGCGCCGCTGTCGGCAAAGGGCATCTTTGG
Source organism: Bacillota bacterium (assembly GCA_012727675.1). GTDB lineage: Bacteria > Bacillota > Limnochordia > DTU087 > DTU087 > DTU087. The sequence goes on along the minus strand of JAAYGR010000047.1, from coordinate 13,183 downwards.
GTGATCCGGGATCTGGGCTTGGGAGAGCCGTATCGGGGCGGTGTGCCCCTGGTCAGCGGCGAGATCGCCGAAGACTTTGCCAGTTACTTTGCCCAATCGGAACAGACTCCCTCTGCCGTTGCCTTGGGAGTACTGGTCGGGGTTGACGGCGGTGTACAAGCAGCCGGTGGTTTGATTCTCCAGCTGCTGCCGGGAGCCAGCGAAGGCCTTGCCATCATTCTGGAGCATATGGTCAGCGACTTACCCGCCATCAGCAGCTTAATTGACAGCGGCAGCACTCCAGAAGATATCATCGAGCGGGCCATCGGCGACCTGGAGCCAAAATATCTCAACAGGCTTCCACTCCGTTTCACCTGTACATGTTCCCGGGAGCGGTGTGAGTCTGCACTGATTGCACTGGGGAAGGAAGAGTTGGAGGACATCATTAGAGAACAAGGGAAAGCCGAGCTCACCTGCCGCTTTTGCCAGGAGCAGTACCTTTTTGATAAGGAAGAGCTGAAAAATCTCCAAAGGCGAATAGACCAAACTGGGAGCTCAGGGTTTTCGGAAAAGTAGTCTAGGACTCTGTTCTCGTTTTGAGGATAAGACGGCTTCCTCAGGGCACCTGGGTCCATCAAAGCACATATAGTGAACTAACATCCAACAAAGATGTAAATCAGTGGATGGAGGTGAAACTATGTACCCAGTGCGTTATGATAACCCCCAAGCCCTGGCAGCCGCTTTCTATCCCGAGATGGCATGTGAACGGTACGGCCTGCTGCGGGAGATCAACAACAGGTTGGACCATATGCAGACCACCCTGGACAAAGTCTATCAGTGCACCTGCTGCCGCAGATGCCGGTAGCAGTCCGAGCAGGAGCTAGACACTGCTCCGGGGAATTAGATTGTAGACTAGAATCACCAGCCATGCCTCCTTAAAGGAGGCTTGTGATGAACAGCGGCAATTTCCCCAGGCAGTACCGGTGGCTAATAGCTTTAGCAATAGGCGTTAGTCTCATTTGTGCCGGCTGGACACCAAGGGAGCCCCTAGGGGTTCAAAAAACCTCCAGCCAAAAAGACGTTGAAGCAAAAGAAATCGACACTATGCAAGCAGCCTTGTATAGTGTCGATTTAATCGAAACAGATACCGTTGTGCTGGTGTCCCGCAGCCGACCAGATGAGATGATCACAGTGCCCTATCAAGCTGTGGAGTTTGCCCAAGAAGGCGACATCCTCCGAGCCACCGGCGATCCCTCTCGGCCCTACGAACTAGACCAAGAAGCAACCCTCAAGGTCCGGGAGAACACTGCCAGTCTCTTGCGGAAATTAACCAGTGAAAACTAAAAACCTGCGTGAAGTATAATATATGACCGCAGAAAGCTCTTCAGCTGTTGAGCCTTCTGCGGTTCTATACATAGGGAACCCTCGGCCTAAGGCCCAGGACCAGCTTCTTGGTTTAGTTAGAACTGGCTCGCTGGCTAGAACACGCCTGACAATAGCCGTAGAGGATCAAGTTAAAATCACACACATCATGACCACCGTTTTCTTTCACATAGTTGGCCATTCTCTCCAGGATATAGGTGCCGTCATAGTCAATATCCAACACCCGGCCGCAGGCCCTACAAGCCAGATGTACATGGGGTGTAGGGTTGGCATCATAGCGGCAAATGCCTTCGCCGGTATCAAGACGGCGTACAAGACCTAGTTCTTCAAAGGTCTGCAGGGTCTTGTATACCGTGTTTAAACTTAGACTGGGAAACTCAGCGTGAAGCTTTTCATAAACCAGCTCAGCACAGGGATGGGCTTTTGTCTGAGCTAGAGTCATATAGATAGCAACCCGCTGGGGAGTTGCCCTAAAGCCTGCCTCACGCAATCTCCTAGTTATGGTTACATACACGAGAACATCACTCCCGGACACTCCGATGGAATCAACTGGGCTACTCTCTAGTTCCCTCGGTGAGTTTTCTTAACAGATCAGCCACTCGCTGTCGGGCTGCAGCTTCCTCGTCCTCATCCCGGCTCAAGCTGAACTTGATCTTGCTCCCCTCCTGGACCCCGGAAGGAAGAAGATCCACCGGCCAGTCAACGGCAACTTCCTGCTCCCCTGCAGGCAGCAGCAATACTGCGTACTCACCTTCAATTCGATCAACGGTAGCTACAAGCCTTACCACTGACATTACTCCACTCCTCCGGCCTTTGCGCTCTTAAGCCTGCGAGAAATCCTCAATCATCGATGACAACCCGATAGGAGCAGCCATCACTGACCACAATAATAGTACCCACCAAACTTGTTTGGAAAACCCGGCTGCCTGCGGCCTTCAGGTTAGCCAGCGTCTCAGAATGGGGGTGACCATAGTTGTTGTCCGCACCTGCTGAGATAACCGCTGCCTCCGGCCCCACTGCCTCTAGGAACGCTAGAGTACTGCTGGTACGGCTCCCGTGATGGGCTACTTTCAGAATATTCGCCTCAATAGGAAGATCTCCTTCTAAGATTCGCAGTTCAGCCTCAGCCTCAATATCTCCGGTTAGAAGCACCCTAGTCTTGCCGTAAGTCAAGGCCAGCACCACCGAATTATTATTGAGTCCCTTCAAAAGCGGTTCCTGGGGACTTAGGACTAGGAATTCATCTAGGCCTGGAATCTCGAGCTTGTTTCCTGCCCTGGCCAGGCGGAAGGGAATCCCTTTCTGGTCTATTAAAATCAGCAAGTTCTCATAGGTCCGGCTGGTGTGGATTTGGCCGTCGGCCAGGACTTGTCCCACTGGAAACGTCTCTAGAACCGGAATCAATCCGCCGATATGGTCAAAATGGGGATGAGTGATCACCACCATGTCCAACGACTTAATCCCCAGCCTCTTGAGATAAGGCGTAACCACCTGCTTTCCCGCCTTGGTGTCACCAGCGTCCACCAGGATATTGGCTCCGGCAGGTGTCTGAATCAAGATAGAATCACCCTGGCCAACATCAAGAAAATGAATAAGGAGCTCATGACCTTGAGCCCAAGTACCGGCAACCAAAAGCACTGCGGCAGCAAGCACCATTAGCCTGCAAAATCTAGTCCAATTCCTTTTCCTATACATGACACGGCCTCCTTGCTCCCTGGAAGACTTAGCCTCAAGGGGCCCATTATCCTGCCAAAGGTTAGGGCCCCTTTGAAGGTTAACGACCCTTGAAAATCTCGGCTATCAGTCTTTCAGCCAAGCGATCCAGGCCGGCGAAGTCGATATTGGGTTCGTAGTACTTCTCCAGCTCCCTATGGCCTTCCCTGGCCTTGGCTATTAAGGATACAGCCGTTTCCAGCAGCTGGTGGAAGGTGCGGTCATCGATCTCCAGCTCCCTTTGATAGCTATCTAGCCTGTTTAGATCTAGGCCGCAATCGAGGTCGATAATGGGGCACTCCCTCTCGATTGTGAAGGGGAACAATTCGGTGCTGCTTGCTGCCAAGACATCCAATTGAGGGATAAGGACATGCTGTAGCTTAGCTGGTTCCACAGGGTTATGATAAACCTCTACCCCGTAGCCCCGTTCTGCTGCCGCGGCTGCCAGTTTCCCCAAAATAGTAGACTTGCCGGTTCCCGGCTGTCCTTTGAGTATCACAACTTGGGTACTGGGCCCTATCAATGAGGCTGCATGGGTTATGGGACCTTCAGGAGTTAAGGCAGAGACAAACAAATGCCGCTGCCTGCCGGGTTTCCGTGCCACCGGCACGTCGCCGAGAATCTCTTTACACAGGCGATCTGACTCTTGATTAACCCAGCCCCAATCCTGTATTTCCTTGATCTTCTCTTCTAGATTCTCGTAAATCTGCCGGGCTGCCCGCAGGTAGCGGTAGGCACTGCGGAAGCGGCGGCTGCCTTCGATGCTGGCGGCTTGAATCTCCTGAGAGTGCTCCCTTAAACCAGCAGCATCTAGGTACTCTCCCAAGTTGATGATTTCGTCTACCACCCCGGGAAACTTGGGATCGTAAATGTGAGGCTTCGTACCGTCCAGCAAAGCCGCACCCACCCCTGGAACAACAAGACCATCTAGAGACGCAGGATCCGATGAGCAGTGATGAAATTCTACGTCAAGACCCCTAGCAGTGGCTTCATCACTTATTCTCCGCATCAAGGTTGATTTGCCGGTTCCCGGTCCTCCTTTGACCACATAGACCCGTTTGATTTCCGGACCGGCAATATAGTCAAAGAATGAATGGAAACCCAATCCGCTATTGCTGGCTGGGAAAACCCGTTTGATCCGCCCACCCTGATTCATCTGCGCAATTCCTCCTGTGCCTTCGGCTCTATTGGACTGTAAGGCGCGGTTTTCAATAATCTTATCCTATGTCTCTTACCCGGGAATGTTGCAAAAAGAGAAGGGCGGCTGCACCCGCCCTTTTCACATAATCAAGGTTATCCCAACTCTTTTCCGCCCGCCGCCCCTTAGGCTTCCCCGTCTAGATACTGGTCTAGTTTGGCAGCGATGATCTGCTTCGGGGCTGCGCCTACAATCTTATCTACCGGCTCGCCATCTTTGAATATCATTAGAGTGGGTATACTCATGATGCCGTACTTCATTGCTGTCTGCTGGTTCTCATCAACGTTTAGTTTCGCGATGGTTGCTTTTCCCGCATAGTCTTTGGCCAAGTCCTCCACAATGGGTCCTACCATACGGCACGGGCCGCACCACGGTGCCCAGAAATCCACCAGAACTACACCGGACTGCTGCAGGACACTGGCCTCAAAGGTAGAGTCAGATAGCTGCTGAACCATAATCTCAACCTCCCTGCATAGATTGACTTTCCGCCGACTCCAACATAACGCCGACACCCAGCTCTACTAGTTTCCCCCGCCGACAGTCGGCTCCACTCTCTCCAAGTCTTCCTTTCGCTTATATTGTACTCTCCGTTCGCTCCTGCTGTCAATAGCGAACACGGGGCATAGGTGCAGCTTTCAGTTATTCTCGGGGTCTGTCCGGTTATTGTTTACCTCCCACGCCGACTTGATGCGGGGCTTGTCCAGACTGAATCCCCTCTTCAGGCAGGAGCTTAAGTGCCAACCAGCCTCCCAAGAGACCAACAGCACCAGTGGACACAAACCCTCCGGTAAGACCCGATATATCACCTATTATACCCGTGATAATCGGGCCCCCAAACATACCCAGGGAGTAGATAGCCTGGAAAAAGCCCATGGCTGTGGCCCTTCTCTCCTCGGAGACAGCCTGAATGCTCATCCCCATTACAACGGGAAAGACAAAACCCCGGCCCAGGCTCCCAATTGCCTGGGTGATATACAGCTGGGGAAGGGTCTTTACAAAGGGCACCACCGCGGCGGCTAAAGCCCCCAATATAAACCCGATCACCACCATCCGCTTTCTGCCGAATTTAGACATAACTCCCCAACTGGTTGCTAAGGCGGCAGCCGCCATGGGCAGAGTTGACCAAAAGGTCAGCAGACTGAGCTCGGCCGCGGCAGCACCGATCTCCTCCGCGTATATCGGCGTAAATCCGTACATTGTGGCAAAGGTCATGTACTGCACCAAGACCGCAAGGCCGGAGACTATCAAAAGATCCTTTTCCCGTCCAATTACAAGCAGCTGGGATAAGCGGACACGCTCCCTTTTCGGCTGCCGGGTTTCTCGAATTCGCAAGCTGAGCAGCATCCCCGCCAGACCGCAAAGGGCCCCCAGGACAAAGGGAGCCTGCCATCCATACAGCTCTGCTATGTATCCACCGATGAAGGTAGCCAAAATCTGGCCCAAATTGCTGTAAAACGTGGCGAGGCCCATGGCCTTGGGGGCATCTTCGCTGGAAAAATGACTTGAAAAAAGAACTGTGAAGGTGACCCAAGTAGCAGCTGCTGCACCGGATAACGCCCTTCCTACAAGCATTGTACCGACACTTGGCCGCAGCCCCATCAGAAGGCCCGAGACTAAGGCCAAGAACATTCCGAGGACAATAAATCCTTTCCGCCTGCCGATACCGTCTGACCAAAGGCCTAAGGGAATGCGAAGCAGCATCTGGACTAGACCATAAGAGCCCACCACCAACCCTACCACCCCAAGAGAACCACCGAGGTGGGTAACATAGCTTGGTAAAATAGGCACGTAAACATAAAGGGCAAACCAAAAGATAGTGATGACTATGCCGAATAAAGCCATGCTTTCATCGATGCCTCCTTCCTGTCTCATGTAGAATATTAACTGCCCAAAGGCCTTTACCTGCCCAATGTAACTTTTTATCAAATGAGCAGGATGTTTCCGTTGTCTCGGGAAGTATATGAAATATGTATAAGCACTGTATAAAATTTGTCCACAGAGTTATCCACAGCTGTTGATAACTTTTTGTTCAATTCACAGTAAGGGGCACAACAATGCGGTTGGAGATCCGGGGTGTGGAAAAACTCAGCTGGAGAGAAAGACAGGTGGTGGCTCTAAAGGAATCGGGCCATTCTACTGAAGTTATAGCCCAGCGACTGGGAATCAGTGAAGGTACCATCGCCACTTTGTATAATCGGGCCCGCAAGAAAGGTTATGAAGTGGTGCTGATTATCGAAGGCGACCCCTTGGGAATTGGAGGCGATCTTGACCAAGACCAAGATTTGGAATAGAGTTCAGCCGGAACAACCCATCGACGCCCCTTGACAACCTGGGGTTTTTCGGCATACACTAAAATCAAATCACATAAGTAAGTCTTCGGGGCTAGGTGAGAAGGGATAACCTTCAATTCCTGACCGGCGGTGTGCCCAATCGGGTAAGCCCGCGAGCCGCAATGGCTGATCCGGTGAGATTCCGGAGCCGACAGTATAGTCTGGATGGGAGAAGACGCAAAGACACGTGATATGTATTATGGCCTCGGAGATCCTTCCGAGGCCTTATCTTTGTCTGCCCTGCCCCTGAAGGCCAGAACAAGAAAGGTGAGGGATCATGAACAACGTAAGGCGAATGACTATCTTGGCACTCCTGTCTGCAATGAGTTTTCTCTTGATGTTCGCACTGGAGTTCCCCCTACCCGGCTTTCCACCGTATCTAAAGTATGATCCATCAGATGTTTGCGGCCTGCTGGCAGCTTTCTCCTTTGGACCAGCTGCTGGGTTCCTGGTGGAGCTGGTGAAAAGCATCCTGTTTTTCCTCTCAGGCAAATCGGCGGACGGCATTGTAGGAGCAACAGCAGCTTTGGTAGCCGGCGGCACCTTGGTTGTAGCCGCGGGCAAGACATATGCCATGGGCAAACGCTCCCTGATTCTATCACTGCTGGTGGGCACCGTCACCATGACCGTCATCATGGTAACCGCGAACTACTTTATTTTCTTGCCCCTATGGGGGCTTCCCACCCACCAGATCACAATGCCTTTGGTCATAGCTATGACCGGGTTTAACTTGGTTAAGGGAGTTATAACATCAATATTGACCATTATTATCTACCAGAGTCTGAGAACCAAGATAGCCCTGCAGGGCGCTGAAAACCGGGTATAAGGCGGGTTAGGCTGGTAGAAAGTAGAAGGCGGGTACTGTTTCAAGTAGAATCAGTACCCGCCTAGATTTATGAGTACTTAGCTTTCTGCAGTTACCGCTTAATCAGCCTTCCTGCGCCGGCAAAGCTGCTATTCCAGTAGTCACCGCCCATACGGACTGTGGTCAGTACCACCTTTCCCCGTCCTTGGGAGGCAGTTACTATTTGAATGAGATTACCCTGCCGGCCGGCATAAAGGGCAACACCGTTGATGCCCCTACCCTCTGTACCGAAAAAGACCAAATCGCCGGGCTTAAGCTCATCGATGGTCAATGAGCGAATGTTCCATAAGTACAAGGTTTCACTGCTGGCATCCCTGACCCGGCGTTCCCGGAAGCCGGCCATGGAAACCAGCTCCAGCTTCGGATGCACAGCTCTATATGCATTGATCACCAAGCCTGAGGCATCAATACCTGCCAGGACACCCGATTCCGCACCCTGCTCCAGCTTAGCCAGATAATCAGATACTGTATCCTGGCCGCCATAGAGATAAGCAACTCCCTGATGCGGCTCTCCCTCAAGCCAATACTCCACCGTCGCGTATTCTAGAGCCGCTGCCAATGCCTGCTGTGCTTCGGCATCGGAAAAGGCCGCTGCTGCCCCTGACCACATCAGCAGACCTAAAGCACTGAACAGGATTACCGCCACAACCTGCAGGCTGACCTTTCCACATCCAGTGAGGCTTGTCTTCATCTTCCCTCTCTCCCTTCAGTAGACATGTAGACCTTATGAGTAATTTCCCTCCCTGGCCCTGTTATTCCTTTTCCACCCTGTACGAAGAGAGCGCCTCCATTCCATTGAATAGAAGCGCTCACTCTTCGGGCAGATGCCTAAGGACCAACCTCGCTAACTCCGGAGTTAGTCGAAAAGGAAGATGATAACCAGTACTATGACTATGAGCCAGATGATTGGGAAGTCAAATCCACCTCTGCGACGGCGGCGTCTACCCATACCTATAACCCCTTTCTCAGATTATCGCCATGCGGTATCGAGCCGTCTAGCGGCTTAATACCCGCTGCCTACTGACGTACTACAATATACGTAGCCCGCCAGCCGCCGTAACGGGAGGGAAGTCCCAATTGGGAAGCGGATTCCTACAAAACAAGAACCCCCCATTCCCAGTTGGGGAGTTCAAGGAGTACAGCAATTTACTACTGCTCATTATCGATGCCTGCCGCCGCTGCAGTACTTCTCATAAGCTTCGTTGAACAGGCGCAGGTGCAGTTCCTCATCCATGATGATACGTGCTAAGATTTCTCTGATGTACCGGTCATTGATTAGCTCTATATGTCGCCGATAGGTTTCAATGGCGATTTGTTCTGCCCGAATATCACTCTCCAGCTGTTCGCAGGGACAACCCGGCAGATATGGGACATACGTGGCGTTCCAGAACAACCCTTGGCCATCCATATACATAGGCGGCTGACCAAGGAGCTTGATTAACTCTGCCAGCATCTCCAGATGGTGCATTTCTACGATGGCCACTTCTTCCAGCATGTGAGCAACATCGGCCAGCTCCTCAGGCATATCAAAGTGGTGGAAAAGGTATTGGTTGATAGCGGTCATCTCACTGACTATCCCGGCATAATCATCCAACAAAAGCCGGGCATATTCTGGATTGGGGCCTTCGACCCGAATAGGGGGATAGGGATCGGGAACTGTAGGAATGGTCAATGGGCGTCCATGGGCTGTGTCCCTTTTCCGTCTGTCCCTCGGATTCCTTCCCCTCTCCTGGCGGCTGCACAGGAGCGATTCGAAATAGTTTAGGTGGTGCATTTCATCCCGGGCAATATCTTCGATGGAATGAGCTATGGCCCGACAGGGAGCAATCTCTGCCATCCGCCGGTAAAAACCCACCGCATCAGCCTCGTCCTGGGCTGCCTCACGGACCATTTCCCAGAATCTTTCACTCACAGGAATCACCTCCACCCCATTCTATTCCTGTGTATAGGAAAACGGTCCTAGTTTCAAGGAAAAATCCCAAACCGATGGGTTAAATCACCTTCCCAGGATTGAGGATATGCTTGGGATCAAAGACCTCTTTGATCTGCCGCTGCAGGGCAATCAGGGTATCGCCCAATTCTCTGATCAAGTACGGACGTTTGGCAATACCGATGCCGTGTTCGCCGGAAACCTGACCCCCCAATTCACTGCCTTTGTCATAAAGTCGGTCCATGATCTCTTCCATCTTGGCCTTCCACACTTCTCTATCCATCTCATCCCGCAGGATATAGACATGCATGTTCCCATCACCGGCATGGCCGAAACTGCGGATTCTTACACCGTATTCCTTCTCCAGCTCTTTGGTGTACCTAATAAAGACAGCGATCTTATCCCTGGGAACAACCACATCTACTTCATCCATCTCGCTTTCGGCCTTCAGTGCCTCAAGAAAAGCTCCCCGGGCATCCCAAAGGCCGTCTTGGCGTTCGGGGGTATCGGCGATCAGTACATCCTCTGCACCGGATTCTAGGCAGATGTCCCCAACCAGCTCATAGATTTCTTCCAACTCAGATAGGCTGCTGCCGTCAAAACGGAGCAAGAGATAGGCTGGAGCTGTCTTATGGGGGAATGTCTTGCCCAAATATTTCTCAGCACTTAGGATCACATCCCGCTCCATAAACTCAACAGCCTGGGGGATAACCCTGCTCCTGATAATCTTAGGAACAGTCTCAATGGCTTGTTCCAATGAAGGGAAGGGCACCAAGAGGGTTAAAACCTTCCTGGGCAGAGGCAGCAGCTTGACTATGATCTTGGTGATAATCCCCAAGGTCCCCTCTGAGCCCACCATGAGGTGGAGCAGACTGTATCCTGAGGAGTTCTTGGCAACCTTGCCCCCTAGCTCGACTATATCTCCATTGGGCAGAACGACTTCCAAACCAGTTACGTGATCCCTGGTCACCCCGTATTTCACTGCCCGCATGCCGCCGGCATTGGTGGCCACATTGCCGCCGATGGTGGCACTTTTCTCCCCCGGATCTGGTGCATAGAGGAAGCCCATCTTTTCTACAGTCTCTTGAAAGTCCAGCAGGATGACACCCGGCTCCACTGTGGCCATGAGATTATCTGTATCGATCTCGAGGATCCGGTTCAATCGGGCTGTCGATAACAAGATGCCCCCATGTATAGGCACACAGCCTCCACACAGGCCGGTACCGGATCCCCGGACAGTGACGGGAATGTTCCGTTCGAAGGCATACCGCATAATGGCAGAAATGGCTTCAGCACTGTCCGGTTCCACCACAACCTCGGGGAAAGCCCGGGCTTCGCCTAACTCATCATGGGCGTAATCCTCCAGGATAGCGTCACCTACGTAAATATGTTCACTACCCACAATACCTTCTAGATATGCAATGTCTGTATCAACCAGTTTGGAATAATGCATCGGAGCCTCCCCCTTTCTGCAAAGCTTCTATGAGGGCCGGTACAACCTCATACAAGTCACCCACCAGTCCATAATGGGCCGCATCAAAGATAGGTGCATTGGGATCTGTATTGATGGCGAAAATAACATCTGAGCCCCGCATGCCGGCTACATGCTGAATGGCACCAGATATACCGCAGGCGATATACAGCTTGGGCCGAACTGTTCTGCCGCTCATTCCGATCTGCCGGGTGTAGTCAGCCCAGCCCTGTTCCACCAAAGGCCGGGTCACACCGACAACTCCCCCCAGAAGCTTGGCCAATTCTTCCAGAAGCTCTAACCCCTCGGGCTTGCCAATTCCCCTCCCGGCAGCGACGATGACTTCAGCATCAGTAATGGAACTGACCGCTTCGTAGGGCTTAAACCCCAGGATCTCGATTCCTGACTTAAGCAAACTCTCATCCACCGGGCAGTGAACAACTTCGCCACGGGGTTTGGCCACCTTGTCTGCCATGGGCATCACTTTGTGCCTCACCGTTGCCATCTGGGGCCGGTGGCGGGGAGTTACGATCTGGGCCATCACATCGCCGCCAAAGGCAGGCCGCGTCTGCACCAAGTCACCATTCGGCTTCACATCCAGTAAGGTACAGTCGGCAGTAAGCCCTGTCCTAAGGCGGGCCGCCACCCGGGGAGCCAAAGACCTGCCTACCGGGGTTGCGCCCATAAGAATAATATTGGGCTTAATCAGGTTAACCAAGTCCACCATCAGTGCAGTATACGGTTCAATGCGAAAACGCTCCAAGGCGGGATGATCGTAAAGATAAACCCGGTCCACCCCATAATATAGAAGGGCATCGGCTTCTGAAGCTAGGTTGCTGCCGGCAAGATACACCACCACTTCCTCGCCCAGCTTTTCTGCCAGCTCAAGCCCCTTGCCGATAAGCTCATAGGTTACCGGCTGTACATTGCCCTGCCGCTGTTCAGCAAAGACCAGCACACCCTTATACTGCTCCTTATCTACGGTGTCCACAGACTCCGACTTCTCCAGCCAAATGGCATTGACTGGACAGGCCTTGATACAGACACGGCAGAGACGGCAGGAGTCAGTGAACTCTATGGAGTCAGCCCGCATCTCAACTCCATTAAAGGGGCAGACCTCTACACACTGACCACATAATATACAAAGTTCCTGATCTACCCGCATGCGGCTCATACAAACTTCAGCTCCTTCAGCTTATCATGGAACCGCCGGCCCAGCTCTTCCACCGAGCCTTGCCACATTTCCTTATCCCGACCTCGGGGCGGTGGGAAGATTCGTTCCACTTGAGTGGGAGAGCCGCTGAGTCCAAAATAAGCGACATTAGCCCCAGATAAGGCTTTACTGTCCCAGACAGTGATTTCCTTATCCCGGGTAGCCCGTTTCAACCTGTATGACGGCAGCCGCGGCTCATTGACCTCCTTGGTACACGTCAAAAGGCACGGCAGCTTGATCCTCAAAGTCTCAATGCCGTCCCCCATATCTGTGTCTACAATTATGCTGTCGCCGCCCAACTCATGGATCTTGGTTACATAAGAAGCATGGGGCAAGTTCAACAGCTCCGCGATGCCGGGTCCTACCTGGGCTGTATCACCGTCGGTAGTCTGCATGCCGCAAAGGATCAAATCCACAGGCGGCAGACGGCGAATGGCTTCAGCGAGAGTGTAGGATGTAGCTAAGGTATCGGCACCGGCAAATGCCCGATCAGATAATAAGTAGCCGTCATCTGCCCCCAGCGTATACGCCTCCCTAATAACCGCCATGGCCTGGGGCGGACCCATGGAAATCACAGTGACTGTTCCGCCGTACTGCTCCTTTAGGGCAACTGCAGCTTCTAGAGCATAGGCATCATATACGTTTAACTTGGATTCGACACCTTCCCGTTTTAGTACGCCCTTTTCCTCATCAATTTCTACTTCCGTGCCCTCAGGCACCTGTTTTATGCAAACAACAAAATGCACCTCACCGCCCCCCATTTGTCATATTGCTGCTTCCCTTGCACTTCCCCGCCTAACTAGTACCCATCCAGCGGGCGGCGGGTTATACCTGTATCGATTGGTTCGTCTTAATAGGCTAATATCCCTGCAAAAAGGCAACACAAACAAAGAGATCAAACACAAGTCCAACATTTCTCATAGCGTCTAATTAACCTTTCAGGGCTCCAGCGGTAAGGCCTGAGATAAACTGGCGGGACATGGCCAAGTATAATACCAATAAGGGCACGCTTGCTATAACCATACCTGCAAACAGCATTCCCCAATCAGTCATGAACTGGCCAAAGAAGATGGTCATCCCTAGAGGGATAGTCTTCAAATG
>JAAYGR010000285.1 GCA_012727675.1 Bacillota bacterium | reverse complement strand
TAACAAAATTCTCGCACAAGCTTTCTGTACGCTGTTCAGTTTTCAAGGTTCAAGGTGTGTCGCCGGCTCAACCGCCCGGCAAGTTCTTATTATACTTGCTGGCCCTTAACATGTCAACACCATTTTTTGACTTTGGTGTTTCGCTGATGTGCTTTTCATCAGACCTGAAGCCTGTACAGCACCGTCTGCTGCCTCATTGCGCCTAGACGGTGCCGCCACATCAGCTTACTTATTGTTAAGAATCTGTTGCCGTCCGTGCGACTGTTTGATAATACCATGCTCCTCGGGGGGTTGTCAAGCCCCGCCTATCACTAATCTGCTTTAGTCTACCCGGGGCCGCATATGGGGAAACAGCAAAACATCACGAATAGACGGCGAATCTGTCAGCAACATAACCAATCGATCAATACCGATTCCTAATCCACCTGCCGGCGGCATTCCGTGCTCCAGTGCCACAATATAATCCTCATCCATCATGTGGGCCTCATCATCACCGGCCTTCCGCTGCTCCACCTGCTGCAGGAAGCGCTCCTTCTGATCGATTGGATCGTTAAGCTCACTGAATCCATTGGCCATTTCCCATCCAACTATAAAGGGTTCAAACCGATCCGTCACCGACGGATCACCCGGCTTGCGTTTCGCCAACGGAGAGATCTCCACCGGATGTTCTGTGATAAACACCGGACCGGTAAGATTCGGCTCTACAAACTCATCAAAAAACTCATTGATGGCTTGGGCTTTGCCTGCCCCAGGAGGCAGCTCCAATCCCCGCTCCTTCGCCAGCTTAACGGCTTCCTCGTCGCTGACTCCCTCAAGGTCTACCCCTGCATACTTCTTGATGGCCTCCAGCATAGGCAAACGGGGCCAAGGCGGAGCAAGGTCAATAACCTGCCCTTGGAATTCCACTCTAGTAGTACCTTTGACAAGCACAGCCAAGTGGGCAAACAACTCCTCGGTTAAGGCCATCATGGTATCTGCATCCCCATAAGCCTCGTATACCTCAACCATGGTGTATTCCGGGTTGTGCTTGGTTGAGATTCCTTCATTGCGGAAGTTCTTGCCGATCTCGAAAACCTTCTCAAATCCCCCAACCAAGAGCCTCTTGAGATAAAGCTCAGGAGCAATCCGCATATATAGATCCATATCGAGGGCATTATGATGGGTTGCGAAAGGCCTAGCATTACCGCCTCCCGGAATGACGTTGAGCATCGGTGTCTCTACCTCTAGGTAACCTCTAGCCAGCAGAAAGTCCCTGATTCCCTGGATAATCTTGCTCCGGGTAATGAACACTTCTCTTACTTCGGGATTGGCGATAAGGTCAAGATAACGCATCCGGTAGCGCAGGTCAACATCCTTAAGACCGTGCCATTTTTCGGGGAGAGGCCGCAGTGCCTTGCTCAACAAGCAGAATTCATTGATCTCTACACTAATCTCGCCCATGCGGGTGCGAAATACAGTACCCTTAACGCCGATAATATCGCCTAGATCCAGCCTTTGGTACTGCTTGTAAAGCTCCTCACCCACAGTGTTGATCTTGATGAACAGCTGAATGGTGCCCGATCCATCCAAAAGGTCAGCAAAGCTTGCCTTGCCGTGACCCCTCTTGGCAATTATTCTTCCGGCGATAGACACTGTCTGCCCCTCAAGCGCTTCGAACTGGGACCGGATTTCCTCAGCGGTGTGGGTTCGATCATATCTTTGACCGAAGGGCTCGATACCTTCGGACCGCCATTCCTCCAGTTTTTCCCTGCGAATCAACATTTGGTCATTCAGTTCTTCCACGCTCTCAGCAGACCTTTCTCCCATATTAGTCAACAGCCTTCTCCCTCCCTGCACAGCATTCCACCGTCCCCAGAGGTTTACCTCAATGGAAGATCAGCCAATAATCCTTTCGGCATCAGGCCCTTTACTGCCTGCCGTTAACTGAAATGATTTGATATCTCACGATGCCGGCAGGCACTTCCACTTCTATAACATCCCCGGGTTTTTTGCCGATCAACGCTTCACCAACCGGAGACTCGTCTGAAATCTTGGCCTCTCCAGGATCGGCCTCCGCGGAACTGACTATCATGTACTCAAACTCATCTTCATATTCCAGGTCCTTAAGTTTCACCTTAGAACCCAGCCCGACTACTTCGGATTGGATATCATCCTCACTGATTAATCGGGCATTTCTGAGCATTTTTTCCAACTTGACGATCCGACTTTCAATAAAAGCCTGCTCGTTCTTGGCATCATCGTACTCGGAATTCTCTGAAATATCGCCAAAGGCTAAAGCCTGCTTGATTCTGGCTGCAACTTCCCGCCGCTTAACAGTCTTCAGATGCTCCAGTTCATCCTCCAGCCTACTCAAGCCTTCTTTGGTAAGGAGAACTTCCTTTTCTGACATACAGCTCTCTCCCTTGTCCGTGTTAACTTAGAACATCGGGCAGCCAAATCAAACCTTAATATTTGTGCTGCCCCACAGTTTTATACTGACTGATTACCCCGGCTCCCATCCAGGGACAGTCCCTTTGTTCTAAGCTAACTGCACTATAGTACCCGGCCCTTCAGTGCCGGGTACATATATCCCAAACAGGCGGTCAACAACTCTGACCCCCACATTGCGGCTCTTATTATAGCCAGTGATCCAAGTGATGTCAACCCGTGTTGGATCTGGGAGCGATCCTCACCAAATAAGTCTAGAGGCCCTTGGCGGCAAATCCTCGCCGTGCCTTGACGGCATTTTCCTTGACCTGATGGATCCACTCTTCAGTAACGGCCCGCTCAAAACTGCGGAGCCCTGCCAGTCGGAAACCGTTGCGGGCAGCCAAGCGGCTGATTTCATCCACCTGTTCTACCGATAGGTCCCGCCCCAGTGTGAAACTCTCATACCGGCCTTCAAGGGCCAAAATCATGGTCTCGGCCATGCAGGCATAAGCGGTCTTGGCAGGAAAGCCAAAATCTAGACCAAAGTCAACATCGCCGGGAACCTCCACTACTCCACCCTCGAAAACAAGCACATCCTGACGAACCTCGGCTACACGGCGGGAAACATTCCGGGGCCTGGCAACATCACACACTATGGCCCCCGGTTTCAGCCACTCCGGTTCTACTATTGTACCTGTTGCACTGGTAACGGCTACAACAATGTCAGCCTCCCGGCAGGCCGCTGCCAAATCCGTTGTCACCTGGGGACTTAAGCCGGTTTCGTCTTTGATCCTATCGGCTAACTTCTCCAGTTTGTCTACAGAACGGGCTGCCATGGTCAAATTGCCCACATCTCGAGCCAGTATCCGGGCACAGGCCGAGCCGATTGAGCCTGTGGCACCTAGCACAGCAACTGAGGCATCATCAATGGATAATTCCATTAAGTCGGCAGCGTAGCGTATTCCTTCCAAGGCAGTGGCAACAGTATAGCTGTTGCCGGTGGTTACTGCTATGCCGACGTTTTCGGCTACTGTCACACCTGCATCTGCCACCACCGCCGTAAAAGCTCCCAGGCCTACAATACCCGCTCCCAGCTGCTCAGCCTTCCGTGCCGCCTTGATTATTTTCTCCAGTACATCTTGCTCCGGCAGTTCCATCATCTGTTTGGAAGTCAACAGGCAGCCGATGAACCATCCCTCTGCCTCGGTGCCCCTGAGAGAGCGGACACCTGTAATGTGGGATGCCTTGATAGGCGGGCTGCGCTTAATCAGAGTTTCCAGCCAGGAGGCCGGCATTCGCTGCGCCGACGGGAATTTGCGGGCAACATCGTCAATTTCAAGGGGGTGAATTATAAATGCAAACCGTTCCAAAAAGTATCACCTCATCGGTCGTCTATTGAACAAGCACTAGGCCTGGAGATACTCAACTCTCGGAGTGAAGTTGATAGCATCCAGCATTTCGAGATAATCTTGGGGCTTTATGTCCTCCGGCTGTTTGCCAATCAGCGTCACCAGCACTGCTTCCATAACGTTGGTGCCAAAGGAACGCCCGGACAAATTTGGCGTTGAGGTGACCAAAATATCTACACCCTTGCGCCGCAGTACGGTTATATCATCTTCGGTAACAGTATTGGTTACAATTATCTTCCCACGGAGATCATCCGGCATATGTCTGCTGATGAAGAGATAGTCTCCAGCAATAATCTCTGCCCAGTCGTAGTACTTGGAGAACCTCACCTTGGATTCTTCTTGCTTACTGCCAGTGGGATACAGCACCTTAAAGGGAAGCTGCACTGCGATGGGAGCCGCAACCCGGGCCACGGCAGCAAGGGCCCCGAGGCTGTGCAGGGGGATCGGTAGCCCCAAACCAAACATCAAGTCTCCAATCACCATGTCGCACCCAGCCCGGGCAAAGGCCTCTGCCATGCCGAAACGGTCCACCGCTGCCACCAGCAAAAGGCGGCGTCCCCTTAGGTCCATCTGCAGCTTTTCCTGTAGGAAAGCTACAACCTTTCTCTCCAGGGTGTTCTTAAGCCCCGAACCATCGACCAAAGGAGTCTCCCTCGCCGCGGCGGAAAAACGCTTAGAGTCCCGAATAGTATACCGACGATTTCCCGCATAAATGTACATATCCATCCCGCCGAGACCAAAGGCATCAACTTTCCCGTCAAGCTGGCGAATTAGTTCCACCGCTCTATCCATATCGCCATCAGTACCCACGCGCTCGATGAGAAACTTCTCACCCATGATCTCCAGCTCTGCTTTATGATCCCGTCTCGAGGAACCAATGCTGATACTCACTACATGCTTCACAGTCGCGCCTCCATCGGAAAGGAATTAGTGTAGAACCCAAGGTAATCACTCTAGCTGTCCATTAGGGAACGGATAACGGCTCTAAACTCTGTAGGATCGACATATTTGTCCTGCCGGATTGGCGATTTGCCCAACTCGATCCCAAGCACCGTCTCTGGAGCCAGCATGGCTTCCACCAACTTAATCCGCATGTCTGAACCGAGAAAAACGATAGCATCAAAATCCCGCAGCCGGGAAAAGAGCACCATCAGCTCATTGGCCAATTTAGCTCCGCTGCGGTCTTCAGCAAACTGCCACCGCTCCTCATTGGTCATCACCCACGTAAAATCTACACCCTCTTCTTGGGCAATGCCTTCGATCTCTTCCTTATTACCGACGGGGAAACCGATTACTGCTACTCGGCCCCCTTTACGAACTTCTCCGAGACCCTCCAGCCGGGAAATAAAGGTGCGGTCAACCCCAATTTGTTCGGCTACCTCTTGCTGAGATTGCCCCTGGGAGCGCAGCTCCAGAATTTGGTCCACGGTCCTATGTACTCGGCTGGTACTGATGAGCTTTTCTCCAATCCGCAGCAGGTCCACGATACCAACCACCTTAGTTTCCAATTTGCCGGCCGGTGCATTGTGCACAACTTTGTGCTCAGACCTATCTTACCAAACCATACTGCGCTGTGCAAGGGCGCAGGACAACAATTCATGGAGCCGAAAAACGCGAGATAGCGCATATTTCAGTAAGAGGTATGCCTGCCCCACTGCTAAAATAAAGAAGGGCGATCGCCCCGCTAAAGACGAACGCCCTCAAACTCTTTCCCGCCAAAAGGATCAAAGAAAAACCTAATGGGACTATGGATTTAGCTTCTCTACTCGGAATCTGCGGGCAGAATAGAATTGATCCCCTGCCGCAGCCGGGCCTCTGTCATGGCCCCGATGACCATATCCCGAATTACGCCCTCACTATCAATGAAGAATGAGGTCGGCAGGCCCCGGACAGCATACTTTGCCCCAGCTATCCCGATGGAATCAAGGTAGACCGGAACAGTCCATCCTGCAGCCTCAAAGTAAGATTTGACCGTTTCCTCACTTTCCCTGACATCAACGATCATAAAGCTGACATCGTCACCGACTTCTTCATACAAGGACTGAATATAGGGCATCTCTACCCTGCAAAACTGGCACCAAGTAGCAAAGAAGTTGATAAAGACAGGGGTACCCAGCTGCTCCCCTAGAGTAACCTCGGTGCCCTCCAGCGTCTTGACGGTAAAATCAGGAGCTTTATACCCAACTCTGGGCCGGGCGCCTCCCACACTTGAGCCTGCTCGATCTCCTGAAGCAGTCAAAACCAAAGCCGCTGAAACAAGCACTGCCAGGCATAGAAACTTGGTCAATATCCCAAAACCGGCGCTGTTGCGTCTCTTACCCATGTCATCCCCCCGCTCTTGCCGAAGTCAGTATCTCCGCTGGTGATATCCGCCCTCCAGAAATGAGGTTTTCGGGGCGGGACATCACCGGCCTTCTTAATAATATATCCCTGTTTTATTTCTGACTAAACCACTGAGTTTCTTCCAGAGCGAGGCAGTCTTCCAAAATTCGCCGAACCTCGGCCACAGTCTTGGCTTGATTGAGCTGCTGACGAACAGCCGCCGCCTGAGGAAATCCCTTGGTATACCAGGCAAGCTGCGACCGCATCTTCCGCACTCCAGCTAGCTCACCCATTGCTGTCGCTTCTTCTTCCAGATGTGCCAAGGCCAAATCCAATCTTTCTCTAATGCTCGGCTTCGGTAAATACTCGCCGCACCGCAGATAATGGGTAACCTCCCGGAAAATCCAAGGGTTGCCTAGAGCGGCTCGCCCGATGGCAACACCATCACACCCGGTCTGCTGCAGCATCTTCAGGGCAGCATCGGGAGAGTCTACATCTCCATTCCCCCACACAGGCACACCTACCGCTGCTTTAACCGCCGCAATACATTCCCAATCGGCTTTGCCCCTGTAGAACTGCTCCCGATAGCGTCCGTGGATAGTAAGTCCCTGGGCGCCGGCTTCCACTAAGAGTGGAGCTATCTCCGCTGCAGAGGGCGAAGTCTCATCCCACCCCCGGCGCATTTTAACAGTCACTGGACAGGAGCAATTTGAAGCCACCCTCTCTACCACCCGTGCTGCCAGGTCTGGATTCCGCATCAGGGCAGCTCCATCTCCATTTTTTACGATCTTAGGCGTTGGACAACCCATGTTTATGTCGATGAAGTCGGGTTCCAATGCCGCCACCATCCGGGCAGCTTTACCCATCGCCTCCGGGTCAGAACCGAATATCTGGATGGCGATGGGCCGCTCTTCCTCACTGAAGGCCAGCAGTTCTTCGGTCCTCCGGTTATTGTAAAGGAGTCCCTTACTGCTTACCATCTCCGTAACGACTAGGCCCGCTCCCATCTCCTTGCTGATCCTTCGGAATATGGAGTTGGTAACACCGGCCATGGGGGACAAAGCCACAGGATTCTCTATCAGAACATCGCCAATCCTCAACAATGCTCTCACTCCAAACACCCGACAAACAGAAAAGCAGGACTATGCCCTGCTTTATTCTTACACCTTAGGTTGTGGCTGGACTTACTCCTCCGACAAATTGTACTTCCTCCGGAAACGCTCAACCCGTCCACCAGAATCAACGAGCTTCTGCCTCTGTCCTGTATAGAATGGGTGGCACTGGGAACAGATTTCCACTCTAAGGTCCTCCCGGGTGGAACCAGTTTCAAAACTAGCACCACAGG
>JAAYGR010000284.1 GCA_012727675.1 Bacillota bacterium | reverse complement strand
TCAGCACCGGCACACCGTCGGAATAGGCAAAACTGACATTTTCAAAACGGACTTCACCGGCCGCCTGGGAAAGTTCCACGGCATCGGGCTTCTCTTTAATAACCGACTCTTCATCCAAGAGTTCAAAGACCCTCTTCACAGAAGCCGCTGCCCGCTGCATAACCCCCAAGATATACCCCAGGGCCCTCACCGGCCAAATCAGCATCCATAAAGACCCGTGGAAAGCTACAACCGATCCGAGGGTCATGGCTCCACCGATGACCTCCCGGCCGCCGTACCAGAGGACAAGTACAGTTCCCATATTGGCCAAGAAATCCATGGCCGGATGGTAGAAGGAACTGGCCTTGGCTGCCTTCAGTACCTGGTTGCAAAGATTTTGGTTTTCCACATGAAAACGCTGGATCTCCTCCTCTTCCCTACTGAAGGCCCGCACAACCCGCACACCGGAGAAGTTCTCCTGGGCCACCGCGGTAAGCTTTGCCCGCTGCTCTTGAACATCGGCGTACATAGGCTCTACCTTGAGGGTGTAGCGAACGGCTACGAAGAAAAGCAAAGGCAAAGTGGAAAGGCTGATCAAGGTGTAGCGCCAATCCATATAGAAAAGGTAAGCAGCAACACCAATGAGCCAAGCGCCGTTACCCAAGAGCGAACTCATGCCGAAACCAACTGCTTCCCGACACATCTCCACATCGCTGGTCAGCCGGGACATCAGCTCCCCGGTTGCTGCCTTATCATAAAAGGTGAAGGACTGCCGCTGGAGTTTATCATAGAGATCGTTGCGGAGAGCATAGGCGACTTCCTGGGAGGCCTTCTCGGCAACAAAGATCTGAATAAAGATGGAAATTGCCCTGATTAGCCCGAAAACCAGTAGGGCAAAGGCCACTATGTTCAAGAACCCATAGGCAGTCTCCACATTCAAGCCCGGTACTGCCAAGCGATCTACTACCTGCCTTGTATACATAGGCACCATAAGGGCCAGGACCATCTCCACAATGGCCCCCACGAACCCTACGAAAAGCCGCCACCACTGGGATCGGGCATAAAACAAGAGCCGGATCAGATGGGACACGATCACGCCTCCTTCGTCAGGCATCACCGCTTACTGTTGACAAAGCATTGCCAATAAAAATAGACTTATACCTCAATTGATCATCACTTGCGACAACCACAAAGCTTTCTATTCGCCCTCGGTATGGGGACTCCTGCTTCTGCCTGGGAATTAGCCTTTACGGCAGGTCAACTGGGCTTCCCCACTTAAGGTTCCTGGCATTGCGGTAGACATCCTTGTCTTTCCGGGACACGACCCAGTCGATCAACCCGGCAGAGGTACACACCTTTAGCCGCACATGGCCTTTCCGGATCTGGGGATGTCGGATCACCCGCCCCCGGCAGGCTTCTCCCTGCTGACGGCTAAAAGCGGTGAAAGCGAACTTTTCATCTTCATAGCCGAGCTCTCCAGCCTTAACCTGCCGGTGAAGCCTGGATCTGGCCACCCGTTGGGTGAAATGGCACCAATCATCGTCACCTATGGGGCAGGAACCCTGGTGGGGACAGGGAGCCACCAGATTCCCCTCCAGGTTCAAGAGCATCTCCCGTGCCTTCCGTATCCTGGCAAACCCGGCAGGTGTTCCAGGCTCGATGATCACCAATACACCGCCGGTTTTTTCCCAAAGCTGCTGGACAAAGACGGGCCTCGCCTCTTCGGGCAGTTCCCCTAGGACATATGCCGTCACCACCAGGTCATGGGAACCAGTGGGCCAATCGCCGGTAATATCCACCGGCACCCACTCAGCCTTCCGAATCGAGGAAAGGCTGCTTTGGGCAGCCAGCCGCTTTCCAAGGCTGATCATAGCAGCTTCCCGCTCCAAAAGGGTAACCTTCTCCAGGGAGTCTTGCCATAGGTCAGGGTGGTGTGCAGCCCACATGGCAGTACCCGGTCCTGCTCCCACATCCAAGAGAGATGTGGGGCGAAACTCCGGCAGCTGGGCCTTAACCTGGCCCAGGGCCCCATAAACCGCTCCGTATGTAGCAGGCAGCCTAAAAGCCGCATAGGCAGCGGCATCATCGGAGGTTTGAACCAGCCGCTCTTCCACAGCCGCCTGCAGGCTGCTCCGGTAGCGTTTAGATAGATTTTCCACTACTGGAGCCAGCTCTTTGGGCGAACGACCTGCAAGTTCCGAGTTAACTGCATCCCGAAGTTCGATAGGTAGTTCCATGACCGGTCTCCTCCCATGCCAACTAAAGCCGTACTGCAGACAAGTATTACAGGTATCCATGAACAAGCAGGGCAAGAGCAAAAAGGCGTACTAGGTCATAGTATACCAGTTTCGCCTTTTTCTAGCACTTATCTAGGAGAAAAATACGATGTTGGCAGATATTGGAATGGAAAAAGTGCAGAGATACAGTTCCCAACGGGTTTGTGGGGGAACAAGGGGTTTGTGGAGGAACCATCATAGGGATCGGGAACTTCTTGTCATACACTTATATCATCGCCTATGCCATCATAAAGAGAAATTCTGCGGCATTAAACTGGGGAATCAGGCAGCTGCTTCCAAGTCCTCCCCGTTGGGAAGCCACCTGCACAGCGGTATCAAGGGCCGCTTTGACGGCACCGGTGGTTCCGGTGAAGGCAAAATAGCTTCTTCCTCCCAAGGCATAGCCAAGGCGGAGCTCGAAGAGGTTTACCTCCGCGGCCTTAAGGGCTGCATCCGCGGCTTCCAGGCCGACGGCGATACTTAAGGCTTCCACAATCCCAACGGAATTACCTACCCTGGGAAAGGCTTTGTCCCTCTGGCCTGAACCTTCGGGAAACTGATCTTGGATAGCCCAATAGAGGGAATGATGAACCCTGCCGATTACGCAAGAGTCATATAGACTTGCCCCTACTTCTTTCTTGGCGGCGGCAACGGCTGCCTCAACTGCAGCAGTTTGGCCGGCCAGCAGCACGGTGAACTTTCCGGAACAGACCACCTTGGTTTGGAGAACTTCTACCAAAGCAGCCTTTACCGCGGTATCTACGGCAGCAACTCCATCGGCAGCTCCCTTTACTTCCAAGAAACCAAGGGCAGAAGGTACCCTTTCCACTCCCATCCGGAACCTCACCTCCTTACGGCATCTTATTCTCCGGCTATGACAATCTCAGTCTTGGTCACTTCCTGAACCCTACCGGGGATACTGGCGTGGACAGCCGCCCCTAGCTTATTCGGAGGCGACACGGCAATGACTTGACCTGCCTCCACCCGCTCTCCTACCTTAACCAAAGGTTCAGCCGGCACCCCTACATGCTGCTTAAGGGGTATCACCACCTGCCTGGGAGAAAACTGCACCTCGGACCACGGAGCAGGAATGTTATACTCATCCAGCCCCACCCGGGTAACGAGGTGAGCCACTGGAATCTGGCGGCCTAACCAGCTGTCCCGGGCTTTGGACTCCCGCCGGTGGGGATTTCTTGCACCTCGCCTACCCAGTTCTTCCTTGAGGGCCCGATACATCCGTCGGGGAGACAGCTCAACTGGACAGGCATATAGTTCACAGACGCCGCAATCTGAACAAAGATAAGCCTGGGTGATGGCAGCAGTATTGGCTGTATGACCGTGGTTAACAGCATTCAGGACCAAATGGGGAAAGATATCATGTCCCATGAGATACCGGGGGCAAAGATCGGTGCAGAGCCGGCACTGGCAGCACGCTGACTGGGCCCGCTGCAGGATTACACCAAGTCTAACATTGTACTGCTGAATCAGCCAGTGATCAGCCGGCAGCACTACAATCCCTGTAGTTGTCTTCTTGCAAACCGCCCTGCCTGATTCTAGCTTCTCCTGGGATATGAGCTCTCCGGTCATGGGACCTCCTTCAATCACCCGGTAGTTGGGCACGAGCGGCCCTCCGGCCAGGTCCACTGCAGCCGCTATGGTAGTACCCACCGGCACCGACAAGGTCACAGGCTCCCTAACAGCGCCTGCAATGGTAATGTAGGTACGGGTCACCGGCTGACCTCGCTGGGCTGCAGCCACGTTGAGCAGTGTCTCCACATTGAGGACGACTGCGCCAACGGAAAGAGGTATTCCCCCCTCGGGCACCGTCCGGCCGGTAATATCATAAACCAAGATATGTTCATCACCGGCAGGATAATAGTCACCCAAAAGCTCAAGCCGCAGTCTATCCCAACCGGCCGCAGCTTCCTGGAGCCTGGCAGCGGCGGCTTGGTGCTTGCCCTTGATGGCAATTACTCCAGTCTCAGCCCCTAGAGCATCCACCACGTGGGCTAAGGCCTCCGCCAGTTCTTCTGCCTGCCTTTCCATCAGCTGGGCATCAACAGCCAAGAGGGGCTCGCATTCAGCGCCGTTGACTATTACAGTCTCCACTTGGGCATTTAACTTGACATGGGTCGGAAAGCCGGCTCCACCAGCTCCAACCACACCTGCTGCTTTGGTTTTGGCAATGAGGGTTTCTTTCTCCCTATTCACCGCCGAAAGGCCCCTTTCCAACTGCTGCTACTTCTGCTTACCTAAGATCCTGGCTGCAGCACCGGTGGTGATGCCGGAAGCATTGGCATCATCGGTATCCAGGTGCATCTCCAGGCGGAAATTATCCTTGACCCTAACCTGAACATTGTTGAATATGAGGCTCTTCTCCCCCAAGACCTCTACCTGGATCAAGTCGTTATCTTGAAGGCCGAATCTTTGGGCATCACTAGGACTCATATGGACATGGCGGTTGGCAACAATACATCCTTCCGGCAGGACCAATGTCCCCTTAGGCCCCACCAAGGTGATGGGACTAGAGCCTTTAAGGTCCCCCGATGGCCGCACCGGTGGATTGAGCCCCAGGTAAATGGCATCGGTCCTGGATATCTCTACTTGGGTGCGGTTCCGAACTGGCCCGAGAATCCGGACATTTTCCAGTATCCGCATTTTGGGGCCGACCAAGGCCACAACTTCCTTGGCAGCAAACTCGCCCTCCTGATACAGATCCCGCATGGGAGTAAGCTGATGCCCCGGTCCGTAAAGGACCTCAAGGTCTGCGGCGGAAATGTGTATATGGCGGACCGAGACTCCCACCGGCACCTGGTTTGGATCCTGGGAACTGCCTCCAGCTTGCAGGTTGGCCAATACCCGGCGGGTAATTTCCTCAATTAATCTTTTCTCATCCACTTTGCTCCCCCCATCTCCTGTACTTCTCCGATTCAATCACATTAATCGACAATCCCCATGATCAATGTCTTGATGGGGGCTTTGTCCAGATTAAATACGCTTTGGGCAACCCCCGGTGCTCCCCCGGCAATTACCGTATCTCCCACCCCAGCCCCGACATAATCCACGGCGATCTCATAATCATCGGGATCATCAATGGGACTGATAATGAGAAGGGTCCTGCCCTCATAGGCAGGGTGTTTAACTGTACAGACAACTGGACCGATGACTTTGGCCAGATACACAAGCTCCACTCCTAGCAAAACCTATCCTCTGCTCACCGGGGCTTTAGGCCCTCAGCTGCGCAAGTTACCCTGCACCTTGGGACAGCTGGGCCAAAGTGCAGTCATCAACTATCCCCACAATACTTGCATCAACCGGTATTCGCCGCTGGGGAAAGGCCTGGGTAGCATCGGCACTGAAGACAATTGTCACGACCTGGCCTGGACCGGCTTGACCGGTAGCATCGGCCGCGATATAGGGAGACCCCTTAGGGGTAAGATCCTGGTCCAGAGGCTGGATCACCAACAGCGTTACACCTACTAAATTGGCATCCTTCTGGGTGGAAACCACGGTGCCGATTACTTTACCAAATTTCACTTGCTCCCCTCCCCGGTGAACCCCCGGCGGTCATAAACCGTCTTGCCGTCAACCTCAACCAAGTCGATGATGCTCACTATGGCCAGATCCACCGGCGAAGAAGCAGTCCTATCTGTCTGCCTAGCGGAGCTGCCGCCTACGATCATAACCACATCGCCGATCCCTGCGCCTACTGTATCAACTGCCACCAGCGGCCTGCCGCTGTCATTTCCAGTGATAATATCCAGCGGCTGAACCAGCTGAAGCTTAAGTCCCACCAGTTTGGGGTCTTTTTGAGTCGATACAACTGTCCCAGCAACCCTTGCCATCTGCATAGTTAACCCTCTTTCTTCTACCTACTGCCAATGGGCGATAATTTCAGGATGGGGTGCGGGAAGCACCGCAGCATAGGCTAAGAGTTCCGGTTCAACCAGCTGCCGGATATGGGCTGCAGCCGCCTCCACTGCATCTACAGCGCCGGTAAAGCATACCAAGGCCTTACCGCCCATGCCGCCTCCGATCCGAACTTCCACCAGCTCCACCGCGGCAGCCTTCACTGCCCCATCGGCTGCCAGAATGGCCGGTGCAGCTCCAAAGGTTTCCACAATCCCCAACGCCCGACCCGGCTGCATTCCAGGGGGACTTTGGAATGCCTTAAGTACCCGTTCATCGATATTGGCAAGCATCCCTCTGGAGATAACTTCACCTTCTCCCAAGGCAGCAGCTAAATCCATAGCTGCTTCCACACTGGCAGTATCGCCGGCAACTACCACGATAAAATAACCGGGGCAAATGGGATTGGCCAGCCAAAGCTCCACCGCAGTGTGTTTGCTGATCTCATTGGCCGCAAGATAACCTGAAGCTATTCCAGCTATCTCCAAAAGTCCGACTGCCTCAGCCATATCGAAGCTCCCCCGCCTGATGCTCCCTTACTATGTTGTAAGTATCCCGGGCAATAACAATCTCCTCATCGGTGGGTATCACCAGGACTTCCACCGGCGAATCTGCCCTAGAGATCCGCTTCTCTACTTCAGGCGATTCATTGGCAGCTTTGTCTAGGTAAATGCCCAAGAACTCCAAACCATCACAGATTTTCTCCCTGACTATAGGAGATCTCTCTCCCACTCCGCCGGAAAAGACCAGCACATCAATACCACCCATGGCAGCTGCATATGCCCCTACATACTTCTTCGTCCGATAAGCAAAGGTATCGATGGCGAGCTGAGCCTGGGTATTGCCGGCATCTGCAGCCTCAAAGACCTCCCGAAGGTCGTTACTTACTCCCGAAATACCGAGCCAGCCGCTTTCCTTGTTTAGAATCTCATCCATTCTGTCGGGATCGATGCCTTCTTTCCGCATCAAATAGGTAACCACCAGGGGGTCAATATCTCCGCAGCGGGTAGATTGGACTAACCCTTCCGTCGGCGTAAGTCCGGTACTCACATCAATGGACCTGCCTTCCTTAAAGGCACAGGCAGTGGTGCCGCTTCCCAGCATCAAATTGACTATTTTTAGCTCCTCCAGGGGCCTTTGCAAAAACTCCGCGGCCCGCTGGGTCATGTATCGAAAGGTTATGCCGTGGAAACCATAGCGGCGCACCCGATACTTCTCATAATACCGATAAGGAACAGCGTAGGTATAAGCATAGGCCGGCAGGGTCTGATGCAGACTGCTGTCAAATACGGCCACCATCGGCGTTTCCGGCATCAACCGCTGGCAGACTTCGATCCCTTCCACATTGGGTGGATTGTGGAGAGGCGCAAGATCAAAAAACTCCCGCAAGACTGCCACTACCTCATCGGTAACCAAAAGGGAACCGGTGCATTTCTCGCCCCCGTGGACCACCCTGTGACCAACGGCATCAATTTCAGAGAAGCAATCTATTACTCCATTTTCGGGATCAGTCAAAGCCTCCAGCGCCAGGCGGATGGCAGCTCCGTGATCGGCAACCGGTAGTACCTGGCGGGACTCGCGACTAGCTCCCTCCGAACAGGCATCTCCCTGGGGCCCTTGGAAGATCTCAATCCGCAGCTCGCCATCTTCCTTACCGATCCGCTCAACACTTCCCCGGGCCATTACCCGCTCTTTTGGCATCTCCACCAGCTGGTATTTGACCGATGACCCTCCACAATTGAGTACCAGTATACGCATGGCTTTCCTCCCAGATCACAAGATAGCTGACCAAACGGCTTCATCGGGGGCAGCAATGATGCGCTTTCGAGCTAACATCCCAGGCTCCAGCCGATTCTCCACCGCCTCCAGGGCCACTTCTACTGCACCAACGCTGCCTACTAAATAGATATGGCCTTTACCTGCCAGCCCCCGGGCCAAATGGATTGTAACTAGGGTTATCCCGGCAGCCTTGGCAGCTGTATCTGCTGCTATCAGGGCAGAACTTGCTGTAAATGTCTCGATAATCCCCAAAGCACCTTGGCGGTCTACCACGGCGGTTCCCTGCAGAGCTGGGAAAATACCGGGGGCAGGGCTCCCTAGAAAAAAATCATCTATATAAGTCAATCCTGAATCGGTGTTTCTCGCCTGCTCCACCGCACCCCTGACCGCAGCTGTCTCACCGGTAATGGCGGCCAACAGCTTACCGGGGCAGATAACCTTGAGCAGAATGAGTTCCACCGGAAACCCCTTAAGCACCCCATCGATGCATTCCATACCGCGGCTGATGCTTTTGAACTCCATCATTGCCAGGGCTTTTCTATCATTCATCAATGCCACCCCGCTCGATGACCACCTTTCCATCGGCGATGGTTGTCACCGTTCCCGCAATACTGCTGTGGACTGGGGCACCCAATTTCCCCTCGGCCATACTCGCCAGCAGCGTCCCCGGCTCTACTTCATCTCCCACCTCAACGTGACATTGGGCAGGCGCCCCCACATGCTGCTTCAGGGGGATGGTTACCCGGGTGCCGGCCGGCAGCGTTCCTTTAAGGGGCGCTGGCTGATTCCATTCTGCAAGCTTCAGATGGACAACAAGCCGCTCTGCCGGTACCTGGCCGTAGGTATAGCCGGGCCTTATCTCTTCTGACAAGGAAAACTCTGCAGCCCCTTGATTGGAACCGAGCTTAACCTTTAGCATTTGATTCACCCGACGGGGAGACAGCCCCATAAAGCAAGCATACTGATCGCAGACTCCGCACTCGCTGCAGAGGAGCGCCCCTTGGGCGATCTCTGGATCTACCGGTCCCCCCGCGGCCAAGGTCCGCATAAGGCGGTGGGGCCACAGGGGATGTCCCAAGAGATGCCTAGGACACAGGTCTGTACACATGGTGCACTGGCAGCAGACACTGTAGGCCCATCTCAGCAGAGCTTGCTCAGCGGAAAGCCTTGTGACCACCACATGGTCCCGGGGAAGGACAATTAAGCCCTTAGTGGTTTTGGTAGCCGGCTGGGAAAGATCATCAACAACCTCCCCCATCATGGGACCGCCGCTCACAACAGCCCAGCTTCCCGGTTCCAGAAGGGGCTGGGCCGCGGCAACCACCTCTTCAATAGGCGTTCCGATGGGAACTGACCAGGTACCGGGCTGCGCCACAGCTCCATTGACGGTTACATAGGTATATGTGACATATTCTCTATCCAGGGCCTTAGCGATGTTGTACAGGGTCTCTACATTGAGAACCACTGCTCCAACCTGCAGGGGAATCCCCCTAGGGGGGACCCTTCGTCCCAGCACTTCATAGACCAGGATGTGTTCATCCCCGATGGGGTAAATGTCAGGCAGAGGGACAAGTTCTAACCACGGTCGGGAGGCCACATGTCTCTTGATTTTCCGGAGCAAAGCATCATACTTGCCTTTGACAGCTAGGTAAACCCGCTTTGCCTCCACCGCTTCCCGGGCAGCCGCAATGCCCTCCAGCACCACCGGCAGGCGGTGATGGAGGAGTTCTTTGTCGACGTGGAGCAGCGGCTCACATTCGGCGCCGTTGACTATTAGTACATCACAGGCTGTCTTTAGTTTTACGTGTGTGGGAAAGCCGGCGCCGCCGGCACCCACCACTCCAGCGGCCTCAACAGCTGCCAGGATGGCCTCCCGATCCATTTCCCTCATCCGTCATCCAACCTTCTCTCCTAACCGTTCATCGGCTGACATAGGCCAGCTGTACCCGAGGGAACGGATCCAGCCGGCTCAGTCAGCTCAAAGCGCAAGTTCTAAGAGCAAAAGTGCTGCCCAGCCGCGCTGCATTACTGGCCGCTTAACAGTGCCCTGCTAGGCCAGCCCCAACCCGCCGGCAATGGTGATATTATGCTGCCGGGTAAAGGTCCTGGGGGTGCAAATACCCTCTCCGGTGGGACTGGCGATGGTGTGGGCAAAGTTGCTATTGCCTTCAATTCCCAAGGAAGCATAAGACGGCGCGTTGGCCACGATAATGGTAGTGGCAAGCTCCCGGCCGAAGCGGGCAATCCGTTCAACATCCCGGGAATGGATAATGCCTGTGTGGCCGAAACCCTGCTCCGCCTCGACTGCCAGCCGCAGTCCTTCCTCAAAGCTGTCCACAATGACAATGGGCAGAACCGGCAGCATCTGCTCGATCTTGACCAAAGGATGATCAAAACCCACAACCATGATGGCACCCTCTGTTCTCGGCGGTGGATTAATGCCGGCAGCCTTGAGGATGACAGCGCCGTCTTTACCTACCCAGTCCCCCACCACACGGCCGTCTTTGACAACAAGGCGGGTAACAGCCTCCACTTCCTGCCCCTGCAAGAGGTAGGCTCCGTGCTTCTGCATCTCAGTAATGAGCTGGTCTGCAATGGAGCGGACGGCAAACACCGTTTTTTCAGCAATGCAAAGGACGTTGTTGTCAAACCAAGAGCCCTTCAGGATATCCTGGGCGGCCTTGGGAATATCCGCCGTCTCATCGACTACCACCGGCGGGTTGGCCGCACCCGCGGCAACAGCCTTTTTGCCGCTGGTAAGGGCGGCTTTCACGACACCCGGTCCCCCGGCAGCGGTAATCATGGCTGTCAGGGGATGCTGACAGGCCGCGTTAACAGCATCTAGAGTTGCCTCGTTAACTGCCACTAAGGTATTGCGGGGACCGCCTGCGGCCACAATGGCCCGGTTGAGAACCCGGATTGCCTCCCGGGTGCAGTTTTGAGCCCGGGGATGGGGGCAGAAGAAGACAGTATTACCCCCTGCCAGCATGATGATGGCATGGTTGATTACAAAGGGAGTCGGATGGGTAGTAGGCAAAATGGAGACGATGAGGCCGTAGGGAATTGACTTGGTGATGGTAACCCCGTGTTCCCCTGCCTGTGTCGTTGTCTCCAAATCTTCGACTCCTGGGGATAAGCGAGCGGCATTGATATTCTTTTGCACCTTATGCTCATAGCGCCCAAGTCCGGTCTCATCAACCGTCATACGGGCAAAGTACTCTGCGTTTGCCACTCCCGCTTCCCGAATGGCTTCAATCATCTTCTTTCGAACAGACAGCGGTAGAGCCACTAGCTCTCTTTGAGCCGCGGCCGCTGCTTTGATAGCTGCATCAACACAGGTAAAAATCCCGTCTTGACCAGGCTCGGCATTGGTTGAGACAGGCTCCCCCTTTAGCTGACGCAGCACTTCTTCTACGATTAGCGCAATACGCTGCTCATCAACCTGCATAGAGCCATAGTCCCTCTCTATCCCGCGCTTCTAGGACTCTTCACCCCTGCACGGGAGGAGAAGGAACCTCATTCCCCCCTTTCGCTAGACTAGTTCCTCCTTTGCTTAGTCAGCGTGGGGAAGGATGGTACGCTCCAAATCGCTGTGGGGACGTGGGATTACGTGGGCAGCAACTACTTCTGCCAGCTTACCCGCGGCGGCCGCCCCGGCGTCGACGGCAGCCCGGATGGCCCCGACGTCGCCCCTGACCATGACGGTGACAAGTCCTGATCCGATCTTCTCATATCCTACCAGCTGAACATTGGCAGCCTTGACCATGGCATCGGCTGCCTCAATGGCACCTACCAGACCTCTAGTCTCAATCAAACCCAATGCTTCACCCATGTTTGCTACTCCCTTCTTTTCATGGTAGAAATTCTTGAGTTACAGCTGAATCGGGCCGGGCAATGACTCTACTGGCGTATACCCTGGACAGGCGGCCTGCGGCTGCACAGGCAGCTTCCACCGCGGCCGTCACCGCTCCCACATCGCCAGCGATCTTGACTGTCACCATTCCCTGCCCGGAGGGCTCAAGTCCCAATAACTCCACATTTGCGGTCTTCACCGCTGCATCAGCTGCTTCGCAGGCAGCAGCTAACCCTACAACTTCAATCAATCCCAGTGCATCTCCCCGCACCGACTATCTCCCCCCAGCTTCAGGACCAATAGGTCTAATCTCGTGGTTTATCTGCGCTGTTCAGCCAGCACCTCCTTAACTACCTGGGTAATAACAGCCTTAAGTCTTGCTTCATCGATACTGCCGCCGCCTTGCGGGGATGCAGCCTGGCGCTGCCCCTCCTCAGGCAGCT
>JAAYGR010000283.1 GCA_012727675.1 Bacillota bacterium | reverse complement strand
TGCCGGAGGGCGGACAAGGGAAAGAAATGCTGATCCGGCTGTACGAAACCGAGGGTCAGGATACCACTGTTCAGCTGGCCTTTTGCCGGGATATCCAAGAGGCGGTGCTGGTGGATATCAACGAGAATCCCATTGCAGATTCCCCTCAGCCG
This sequence comes from Bacillota bacterium, assembly GCA_012727675.1. GTDB lineage: Bacteria > Bacillota > Limnochordia > DTU087 > DTU087 > DTU087. The sequence continues at coordinate 3,040 of JAAYGR010000283.1, read as the reverse complement.
GAGGTACAGGGCAGTAAGGTTGTGTTTCCAGTAGGAGCAGCAAGTGTAGCCAGTATTAAGCTGGTATTTGCTTAACTGGTACTTGCTTCACCGGCCTTGCTAAACAGATGATCAACATCGGCTCAGCGTGTATATATGCGAATGTGTCTAGACTAGAGTGTGTGCATATTAGAAAGCACTTGAGTGTGTTAGAGTGTGAAATGGGACGGTTAGTAGACTGGGACAGTGCAAAATAGACAGCGCGAGAAAGGGGCCGTGCCTGCATTGCGGGCACGGCCCAGCACTCTTGCGGATTAGCTGTCGTCCGGGTTACCTGTCTCTTCTTCTTCTGCGGCGGCGCCGCCCTTCGCCGGACTCTGCTGCATTTGCGAAACGCTGTACAAACTCCTGTACGGCAGCCCCTATGGCTCCTGGATCAGGAGTGGACTGGGCTAAGCTCTCGATTCTGTGCCTGAATTCCTCTGCCATTGCCCTAAAGTCATTGGCCATCCATTGACTCCCCCCTTCTTTGCCCTTGATGCAATACAGCATATTGGCCATCCGTGAACCGGTCATGGGAAGCTGCCGTCATTCTTGCAATTTCGAGGAAGAAATCTCACAGCGCTCTTTCCTTTAAGGCAAGAATCTCAATTCGCTATTCCACTCTCACTTGGGACCACAAGTGGATTCCTGCCGGCAAGAGGTCTACATAGCATGTGATTGATGTTGACCGTGATGAAGCGGTTTATGGAAAACAGCTTTTATGAAAGGGGGATGGAACATGATTGGAGACCAAACCTTTGAACAAGTGATGGCCAAGGGTGTTGAGCTCCATGACCTGGCGGTTCAGGGCAAAGCAGGAGCTGCTCAAGAGGCACTGCAGTGGCTGGATCAGGCTCGGCAAATGGAGCCGGATAATCCCGAGGCCCAAGCCTATTACGGCAGTGCTCTGGCCCTTGTGGGACGGGACAGCATCGATCCCCAAGAGCGGTTCACTAAAGTCCTGAGGGGCCTTAGAATACTTGATCGAACCGCTGCAGCTTACGGGGAACTGATACCTGTTCGGGTCCTGAGGGCTTATGTAAATTACCGCCTACCTGAGGAGTATTTTCACCGCACCCAGATAGCTATTGATGATTTTCGTTTTCTCATCGACCGATATGAACGGGACAATACCGTCTTTAGTGAACAGTTCTACCGGTAGCTGCTCTCTGATCTGGCGAAGGCCTATAGGACTACCGGTAAAGAAGAGGAGGCTCTGGCAGTAGAGGAGCGACTGAAGAAGGTGCGGACTGATAGGGCAGGCGATCTCCTTCGGGTTGACAGTGCGGCGGCAAATTCCGAGGAGACTTTGGAAGCGATGGCAAAGCGGACAGCCCTCATTGAGGAGGTCCTTAGGCTCCTTGAACTCGGTGAGGCTGGCGATAGGGCCGCGGCGGAGAAGGCTCATGAGCTGGCAACCGAAGTCCGCAGCCTTTTCCCAGAAGATCCTTTGGTTGAGGCCCTTTACGGCAGCAGCTATTCTTTGATAGGCCGCTATGCCTCCGATGGCAGTGCAATGTTCGCCCATGCCATCGAGGGCATCGAAATCATCGAAAACGCCGTCCGCCGGGACCCTGAAAACATTGAGCTTCGGAAAATCAGAGCCCAGCACAGTTACCGGCTGCCGGAAGCCTTTTTCCACCGTACTGCTGCTGCAATCACCGACTTCGAATACCTAGCTGCCCAGTTTAGGGCTTGCAGCAGCGACATTGACAGTGGGGAATACCAGAAGATCCTCTATCAATTGGGAGACTGCTATAGGCGGCTCGGAATGACTGCCGATGCCCGGGAGATCTGGGATGAACTGCTTAATCTACACCCCGATTCTCCATATGCGGAGGTCGTAAGGAAGCAGCTGAACCAATCCCTTTCCGAGCAGCTCCTTTCTCCGCCGGAGATAGAGGATATTGACGATCTCTTGGATTGGGGGCTCAGCCTGTTCAATCAAGGACTGAAAGGTGACCCTGCTGCAGCCCAAGCGGCCAAGGTGTGTTTGGAGAAGGTTCACCAGCTTAGACCCAAGGATCCTGTGATCGAGGCATACTACGGCAGTGCCTTGGCCTTGACTGGTAAGTACTCCCCCAACTCTACAGACATGTTTCAAAGTGCGGTCCAGGGCCTGGCACTAGTAAACAGCACCCTGCGCCGGCGGCCTAAGAATCCCGAGATCAGACTCCTGCGGGGATATCTTTGCTATAACCTACCCGACCCTCTCTTTGACCTAACCAACCGGGTAATAGAGGATTTCCAGTGGGTGAGAGAGTGGTATTTGACCAGCTCCCACAGGAAGAGGGAGAAATTCTTGAGTCCAAATCAATTTGTCGATCTGCTGGTCAGTTTGGAGACTGCTTATCGGCGGTCGGGGAAAGATGCTGAGGCCGATGCCTTGGCTTTGGAGATTAAAGCCGAACGGGCTCGGCTGGCAGAAAACTGAAATGGCGGTGAGATTATATGCCCAGCTTTTTCGATGAACTGCGGAAAATGGTAAAGTCGCCCCTTTTGGAAAAGTATTTTGAGCCTGACAGCACCGTTGAAACCATGCCCTTGGAGAGACTGCAGGCCTTTCAATTGGAAGCCCTCAAGACGGTAGTTACAAGGGCTTATCGGCGCTCGCCGTTCTACCGGAGCAAGATGGAGGCCGCCCATGTTGAGCCGGAGGATATTAGGACACTCGAAGATGTAAGTAAACTACCCTTTACAGATAAGGATGAACTGCGCCAGGACCCCTGGATCACCTTGGCTTGCTTCAAAGATGAAATCGCCCTGGTGCACGTTGCTACCGGCACAACCGGTGGGAAAGAAATCTACGTCCCCTGGACCTGGCGGGATTTCTACCTGAATGAGCTGTCACCGGGACTGCCTCATCTGGTAGATGTAAAGCCGGGGGATATATGTCTTAATGCTCTTCCCTATGAAATGAGCTCATCGGGCCTGGCTTTCCACAAGGTATTTATGTCAGGCTGCAAGGCGACAGTGATTCCCGCCGGCAAGGCCGGTGCCTATTCCACCCCGGAGAAGA
>JAAYGR010000046.1 GCA_012727675.1 Bacillota bacterium | reverse complement strand
AGTCCTCACGCTAGACCACGTAATCCAATATGCAGCAGAACGGGAGCTAGCCCGGGCCGTTGAAGAAACCGGCTCTGATCAGGGTGTTTTTATTGCCATGGATCCCAAGACCGGCGGGATTTTGGCCCTTGCCGTGTATCCATCCTATGATCCCAATGATTACTCATCATATCCGACAGAGAATCGGCGGAACATTGCAATTGTCGACCAATACGAACCGGGCTCCACTTTCAAGATCGTCACCGCCAGTGCTGCCCTTGATACGGGGGTAGTCACCCCAATGACCGGCTTTTATGATCCAGGACAGATCAAGATCGGAGGGGTGACAGTACGGTGCTGGCGGGCTGGCGGCCACGGCTCCCAGACCTTCATACAAGCTGTAGAAAGCTCCTGTAATCCTGTCTTTGCGGAGCTTGGGGCAGAACGATTAGGCGGTCAGCGGTTCTACGAGTACATCCAGCTGTTTGGTTTTGGCGAGAAAACTGGGATCGACTTCCCTGGAGAGGGCAAGGGGATCGTGCCGGTGCCGGGCAAAATCCAGTGGGGTGAAACGGCCCGCTGGGCCAATGTAGGGTTTGGCCAAGGCATAGGTGTAACTCCCCTGCAGCTGTTGGTTGCCATGGCTGCCATTGCCAACGGGGGAGTGAGGGTTACCCCCCATTTTCTCCAAGGAATTCTCGATCATAACGGCCGGGTTATCCAAGAATACCCTGTGACCGGTACTAGGGTATTGAAAGAGGAAACCGCGGCCCAGATGGTTGAAATCCTGCGGTCGGTGGTGGTCAACGGCTCAGGAAGCAGGGCAGAGATTCCCGGATACAGGGTGGCTGGAAAGACGGGAACAGCCCAGGTGGCCGAAGGTGGACGCTACACCGAACGGCGGATATACTCTTTCGTGGGTTTTGCACCGGCGGATGATCCCAGGATTGCAGCTATTGTAGTCTTGTACCATCCCAAAGGGGAGACCTATGGCGGCGTCATTGCGGCCCCTGTATTTAAGGAAATTGTAGAAGACGCCTTGGAGAGGATGGGTGTACCTCGGAGGCAGGAGCCAGCCCCGAAATCTCAAGGCAATGTTTTTCAGAGGGACACTATCACGGTCCCCAATGTGCTCAACTTTCCCAAAGAGGAGGCAGAGACCCTTTTGCGGCAAGCTGGGCTGAAGTATCAGTTTAACGGTGAAGGAGAAATTGTCTTCGACCAAGTGCCGGCACCGGGCACTGTAGTGCCGTGGGGAACTGTGGTTCAGCTGTTAGCTTATGATGAAGTTGTTTACGATGTAGGTGATGAGAGGGTTACGGTGCCTTCGGTCCTCGGCCTCAGCATGCGGGAGGTCGCTGCCAGGTTAGCCAATGCTGGACTTCGGCTGCAGGTACACGGATCGGGACTAGCGATAAGGCAGGAGCCGGCTCCGGGGACAGAGGTTCCCCGCGACTATGTTGTTAATGTCTTCTTTGCGTCCCCCTCAGCCAACTAGAGCGGCGTCAGGGGCTGATCCATAATTAATCCCTGAATGGGAAAAAGTATACTAACGGTAGAGAACTGGTAGAGGCAAATATCTATTCAACTTTATGCAAGATTAGGTTGCATGTCAGGGGCGATGGGTGTTGAAAATCGGCAAATTGGCAGCCTGCCTACCGGAAGCAGTCCTGCAGGGCGACACGGAAGTAGATATCACTGGTATTGCCTATGATTCCCGGCAGGTAAAACCGGGGGATCTCTTTGTTTGTATCCAGGGTTTTCGCTTCGATGGACACCTTTTCATCGATGACGCTGTCGAGAAGGGAGCCGCAGCAGTAGCGGCAGAGGAAGGCAGAGAGCTTGAGCATCTTTCGGTACCGGTCATTTATGTGCCCGACAGCCGCCAGGCGTTGGGGCTATTGAGCGCGTGCTTCTATGATTATCCCTCCCGGAAACTGCGGCTCATCGGCGTCACCGGCACTAACGGCAAGACCACCACAACTTATCTGATTAAGTCCATCTTGGAATGCGCGGGGCATAAGGTGGGACTGGTTGGAACTATCCAAAACATGATTGGGGATAAAGTCATTCCTGCAGAGCATACGACCCCTGAGGCCAGTGACCTGCAGGGATTATTCAGCCAGATGGCTGAAGATGGCTGCACCTTTGCCGTGATGGAAGTTTCCTCCCATGCTTTGAGCCTAGAGCGGACTACTGGCACTGAGTTTGATATAGCGGTCTTTACAAATCTCACCCAGGATCATTTAGACTTTCACTCCAGCCTGCAGCACTACCTTAATGCCAAGACCAGGCTGTTTGCGGAGCTGGAAAGGGATGAAGAGAATAACAAGGCTGCAGTGCTTAACGCCGATGATGAACATAGTATTTACATAGCGGAAAGAAGCAAAGTCCCTGTGATCACTTACGGGATTGAAGCCGATGCAGATTTTCGAGCGGTGGATATCGATGTTCGGCCGGAGGGTCTAAGCTACCTCCTTGAACACGAAGGGGAAGCCCTCCACGTAAGGCTTTCCATTACCGGACATTTCAATGTGTACAATTCATTGGCCGCGTTGGCTGCCTGCTGGGCAGCGGGCGTAGAACTGGATACGGCGGTAAAGGGACTAAACAGCACACCCTTAGTTCCTGGTAGGCTTGAGCCGGTAAGTCTAGGTCAGGGTTTTGCTGTCATGGTGGACTATGCCCATACTCCCGATGGTTTGGAAAACGTGCTGAAAACAGTAAGAGGTCTTACCCAGGGCCGCAGTATAGTAGTCTTTGGCTGCGGTGGTGATCGGGACAAGGGCAAGCGGGCGGTGATGGGTGAGATTGCAGGCCGGCTGGCTGATGTGGTGATCGTGACCTCTGATAATCCCCGCAGTGAATCACCGGAGCTGATCTGTGAAGCAATTGGCGACGGTGTCAGGCGAACCATCGGCGGTAAACCCTGGGAAATCATAGTCGATCGGCGTCAGGCTATCCGACGGGCCATAATGATGGCAGAAGCAGGCGATACCGTCTTGATCGCCGGCAAAGGCCATGAGGACTATCAGATACTAAAGGATGGCATTATACATTTTGATGATCGGGAGGAGGCATCCAGGGCCCTAAGAGAGCGCCTGGGACAAAAGTGAAACCCATAACTGTAGCACAAATCATCCAATGGACCGCTGGTGAGAAGTTAGCCGGCTCTCTGTCAGCAGCTGTCCAGGGCGTGTCCATAGATAGCCGCTTAATCCGAAGCGGAGAGCTCTTTATACCCCTGCGGGGAGAACGGGTTGATGGCCACGAATTTGCGGCTGATGCCTTGGCCCGGGGAGCTGCCGCCGCCTTAGTGGCAAAGGACTGGGCCGAGACTGTTGTTAACCAGTTGCCTGAGGCCGACTTGGTGGAGGGGAAGTTCAGTCTTATTGCCGTTGATGATACCTTATCTGCTCTTCAGGCCCTTGCCAAGGGGTACCGGTCCTTATTCTTCCCGGCGGTGATTGCCATCACCGGCAGCACCGGGAAGACATCAACAAAGGACATGACTGCCAGTATTTTACGTCAGATGGGACCCGCACTTAAATCCCAGGGTAATTACAATAACGAAATCGGCTTGCCTCTCACCTTGCTTCAGCTGGATGAGTCCCATAAGACCGCTGTTGTGGAAATGGGGATGCGGGGGCTGGGCCAGATTCGCCAGCTCACTGAGTTGGCTCGACCACAGGTGGGGATAATTACCAATGTGGGCACCGTGCATATGGAGCTCTTGGGTTCCCAGAAGGCTATTCAAAGGGCCAAGCAGGAACTAATTGAATCCATGGAACCCGGCAGTGTGGCAGTACTTAATGCCGATGATCCCCTAGTGAAAGAGATGGCCCAGGCCGGCGCGGACAAAAAGGTGATCTATTACGGATGGCAAAAGGTCCCGGAAGACAGCTCAAGCCGGGATAATTGGGTTACAGCTCGGCATGTGGTCAGCCGGGGTGAAGATGGAGTGAACTTCGATCTTTGCTATCGGGATGAGTCGGTGGCAATAGAACTCCCAGTTCCCGGTAAATATCAGGTAAGTAATGCTCTGGCAGCTGCCGCTGGAGCCTTGGCTGTTGGAGCAACCCTTGCACAGGTGCAGACTGGTTTGGCAGCAGCATCCCTTTCCAATATGAGAATGGAACTGATCCCTTGGCTCGGTGGGGGCCTTGTGATCAACGATGCCTACAATGCCAACCCCACATCCATGGCTGCTGCCTTGCATACGGCTAAGGAGATCGCGGGCCGGCGGCGGCTGGTGCTGGTGTTGGGCGATATGCTTGAACTGGGAGATTTGTCCCGGGAGGCCCATAGGGAAATCGGACAGAAGGCTGCTTTACTTGAGCCAACGTACTTGATTACTGTGGGCACATTGGCCCAGGAATACGGGAAGGGGGCCCAAGCAGCAGGCTTGGATGGAGCCAGGATAGAATATTGCCTTGATCTTGAGGATGCACAGGAGGCTGTGCTTCAGCTGGCAAGACCAGGGGATGTGATTTTGGTGAAGGGATCCCGCGGGCTTGCCCTGGAACACGTGGTGGAGTCCCTCTGTGCCCGGCTTTAGATAGGAAGGGGAGGAAGGCATGTTTTCGACGGTTCTATATGCGGCGCTCTTAGCCTTTCTCATTGCTTTGATAGCTGGTCCTACGCTGATCCGGTTTTTGCGGCGTTTGAAGTTCGGCCAGACTGTGAGAACCGATGGACCCCAGACCCACTTGAAAAAATCCGGTACACCTACCATGGGCGGTATTCTGATCGTGCCGGCCGCTGCCATCAGCACAATGCTCTTGGCAGGTGCAGACCTAAAGGTAAACTACTGCCTCTTGGCTACCATCGGCTTTTCCCTCATCGGACTTATCGATGATTATATTATTGTCGTAGCTAAGAGGCCCCTTGGCCTTAAAGCGAGACACAAGCTCTTGGGTGAGATCATCTTAGGGTTAGTGATCAGCATGTTTGCGTTAACTGCGCCTGACCTGGGTCCAGTGTTGGCGGTGCCGTTTAGCGGGCAGCTCCTAACATTGCCGCCTTGGTTATTTGTGATTGTCGCCACCGGTGCCGTGGTTGGAAGTGCCAATGCTGTTAACTTTACCGATGGTCTAGACGGGTTGGCTGCCGGCACTACAGCCATCGCCTCAGTGGCCTATGCCTTGCTTTGCATAGGTTTGGGAGAATGGAATCTAGCTGCTTTCGCGGCAGCCATTGCCGGTGCCTGCTTGGGATTTACGTGGTTCAATGCCCACCCAGCCCAGGTGATTATGGGTGATACAGGTTCTCTAGGGCTAGGAGCGGCCCTGGGAGCCATGGCGGTAGTCACCAGCACCGAACTGTTCTTGGTCATTATCGGTGGGGTATTTGTCATCGAAACTCTGTCGGTAATGCTGCAGGTTTCTTATTTCCGCTTAACAGGAGGCCGCCGGATTTTCCGCATGGCACCGCTGCACCATCACTTTGAGCTGAAGGGCTGGCCGGAGACCAAGGTGGTATTCCGGTTCTGGCTGATTGGCTTTGTCTTTGCCGTGATCGGATTGGCTGGATTTCCGGCTGCATTGGGGTACTGATGAAAGGGGAGACGACCGATGTCCCGGGAAACTTACCGCATGCCCGACCTGCTTTTGTTCGTTGCGGCCCTGCTGCTGGTGAGCCTGGGGCTGGTGATGGTATACAGTGCTAGTTCTGTGATGGCCCTGGCAGAGACAGGGGACCCCCTTTACTATCTGAAACGGCAGATGATGGGTATGACCCTTGGTACCATAGCTATGCTGGTCCTGATGCAGATTGATTATCGGATTTACCAGCGGGTTGCTATTCTAGGAGTAGTGGCAGCCTATGGGCTGCTGGTGGCAGTCTTGGTCGTAGGAACAGATATTTCAGGCTCCCGCCGCTGGATTGACCTGGGAGTTTTTAACCTTCAGCCGTCGGAGTTGAGCAAACTGGCTCTAGTCAACTTTATTGCGGCATTTGCTGCTTCCCGTCCCCAGGCGATGAAAAACTTCTGGAAGGGGCTGGTGCCTCCGCTCTTGGTTACCGGCATTTTCTTTGTCCTTGTATTGCTCGAGCCGGATTTTGGCACCGGTGTTTCCATGGTGGGGACTGCAATGGTAATGCTCTTTGCCTGCGGCGCCAAAATAAGCCACCTGGTAATCTTGGCCCTAATGGCGGTACCCCTTTTGGGGGTGTTGATATGGCTGGAGCCTTATCGAATGGAAAGGATCCTATCTTTTCTTGACCCTTGGGCAGATCCGATGAATACCGGCTGGAATATTATCCAATCCCTTTTGGCTATCGGATCCGGCGGTTTGTTTGGCTTGGGGCTAGGCAGCAGCCGGCAGAAGTTTTTTTATCTGCCGGAACAGCACACTGACTTCATATTTGCAATCATCGGTGAAGAGCTGGGATTTCTCGGGAGTTTAGCGGTATTATCGCTGTTTTCCCTCTTTGCTTGGAGGGGTTTCAGGGTAGCCATGAGGGCCTCCGACCTATTTGGGTGTTTTTTGGCGGTGGGAATAACCGCTATGATCATCGTACAGGCTGCACTTAATATCGGGGTTGTCAGCGGCGTGCTGCCCGTAACAGGGGTGACACTGCCCTTTATCAGCTTTGGCAGCTCCTCATTGGTGGTGAGCTTGGCTGGCGTAGGGGTCCTGCTCAATATCTCCAAGGGAATCCGCTAGCTCAGTAGGTGGTGAATCTATGCGTATTATCATCGCCGCCGGCGGTACCGGCGGCCATATCTATCCGGGCTTGACTATCGCCAATGAGCTGAAACGTCGTTATCCCCAAGGGGAGATTCTTTTTGTCGGAACTCAGTACGGGCTTGAAAAGGATATAGTACCCCGGGCCGGGTATCCTTTGGAACTCATCTCTGTCCAGTACATCCGCAGAACGTTGTCCCTAGATTTAGTCAAGACCGGGTTTGTTGCATTAAAGGGGTTAGGTCAATCCTTGGGAATCGTGCGGCGGTTCAAACCCCATGTGGTAGTGGGAACCGGGGGCTATGTGGCCGGTCCGGTGCTCTTGGCTGCTGCCCTCAGCAGAGTGCCTACGTTTATCCAGGAACAAAATGCCTTTCCGGGAATTACCAATAGGCTTTTGGGACGGTTTGCGTCTGGAATTGCCTTGGGATATGCAGAGGCCGAGCGTTACTTTCCCAGAGACGGCCGGGTGATAGTTACCGGCAACCCAATTCGCTCAGAGATTGCCGCAATTTCTAAACGGGAAGGCATTCAGCGCCTTAATCTGCGGCCTGATCATAGGACCGTTGTGGTTTTCGGCGGCAGCCAAGGAGGCTTGAGTATTAACAGGGCCATGCGGGAATTAGCTCCCCGCTTGAAGAGTGAGCCCCTTCTTCAGGTAATTCATCAGACCGGGCAAAAAAGCTATGGAGCCATTGCCCGGGAGGTACTAGGTCTGTCGGACCAAGGGACAGAAGACCTGCCCCCATCGGTCCAGGATGGATGCATCAGGATTGTGCCTTACATTTACGACATGCCCGCGGCATTGGCTGCTGCTGACCTGGTAGTGGGCAGGGCAGGGGCCCTTTCCATCGCTGAGATAACTGTCAGGGGCCTGCCTGCCGTTCTCATTCCATTTCCCTATGCAGCGGAGAATCACCAGGAAAAGAATGCCCGGGTATTGGAACAGGCGGGGGCTGCTAGAGTCATACTGGATCGGGATGTCAATGGCGATAGCCTGGGTGCCTGCATTTTTGAACTGCTGGGTGATCCCAGCCTATTGGCCCAAATGGCAGCGGCAAGCAAGAAGCTTGGCAGGGCCGATGCTACCCAGGTGATCGTGGACAGAATCGCTGAGCTGGCAGGCTGGTCATAGCCCTTTAGGAGGGTGATGGTGGAAAAAGAGGGGTGGGCGCACAATATCAGGCCTCTGCATACTATGTAGTATCCTTGCCCTAGGTAGTTTATATGAGAGAGTAGGGAGGGCAAAGAGCGGATGGGGATACACATGGAGCAGGGGCCTGTTCGTGTTCATTTTATCGGAATCGGCGGTATCGGAATGAGCGGTATTGCCAGACTCTTGGCAGACATGGGATGGCCAGTGTCCGGCTCAGATTTGGTTGCGTCGGAAAAGACTGAATCATTGAAGGAAGCCGGTGTCGTTGTCCATATAGGACATCGGCCGGAGAATGCTGCCGGTGCCGAGCTGGTGGTGGTTTCGTCAGCTGTTCCGCCGGACAACTGTGAGTTGCTTTTTGCCCGAAATAGCGGCATCCCAGTAATTAGTCGCGCCCAAATGCTGGGAAAGCTCATGGAAGCCCGTTGTGGAATTGCAGTCGCCGGCACCCACGGCAAGACCACTACCACCTCGATGCTTTCCTTGGTCATGGAAAGGCTGGGACTTGACCCAAGTGTCGTTGTGGGAGGGGAAGTTTTCGACTTTGGCGGCAATGGGAAACTAGGTCAAGGTCCCCATATGGTGGTAGAAGCCGATGAAAGCGACGGGTCACTGCTGGAACTGCCGGCCCAGATAGCAGTGGTCACCAACGTGGAAGCTGAACACTTGAACCACTACGGTGATCTGGATGCGGTACGGGCGACCTTCCTGCAGTTTATGCATCAAGTGCCTCCACAGGGAGTTGTTGTGACATGTGCTGATGATCGGGGTCTGGCCCAATTGGCGCAGCAGGTGAGGTGCCGGCATATAGATTACGGCCTGGGCAACGGTGCCCTTTGGCGGGCAGTCGATTTGGAGTTCTTACCCTTTGGGTCCCGCAGCACAGTTTGGCGGGGTAATGAGAAGATTGGTTCCTTACACCTACGGGTTCCAGGAAGCCATAATGCGGCTAATGCCTTGGCTGTTCTGGCAGTGGTAGACGAATTGGGACTACCCATCGCTGACGCCCTGGGTATCTTGGGAGAATTTAGGGGAGTGGCACGAAGATTTGAGAAAATCGGCGAGGTCGGTGATGTGCTGGTTATTGATGACTATGCCCATCATCCCACGGAAGTCAAGGCCACTTTAGCTGCTGCTAGGCATCTTCAAAGGCGGATTATCACCGTTTTTCAACCCCATCGCTACACCCGGGTGGCGAGATTGCTGAAGGAATTTGCCTCTTGTTTTTCTGATACAGATCAGCTGATTCTGACCGATATTTATCCGGCAGGCGAAAAGCCCATTCCCGGGATTTCCGGAGGGCTGTTAGCTGAGGCAATTATCAATGCGGGATTCTCTAATCTAGTTTACATACCGGAATGTCAAGATATCCCTAGTTTGCTGGCTGAGGGTGCAAGACCCGGTGATGTGGTGATAACCATGGGAGCCGGTAATATCCGGAGTGTTGGTGTTGATTTCTTAAGTCTACTGAAAGCGCGGGTGGTGGCGAAGTGCGAAGGATACGGATCAATGGCCGTCGGCAGCTGAGAGGTTCCATTCCCATCAGTGGAGCGAAAAACGCTGTCTTAAAACTAATGGCAGCGGCCTTGATGGCCCCCGGGGAGTCGGTTATTCATAATGTCCCTCATATTCAGGATGTTTTCACCATGATGGATCTCTTGAAAACCCTGGGTGTAGGGGTGAAGTTTGAAGAAAATACTTTACGGTTGTCGGTGGGTGAAGACATCGGAGAAGAGGCCCCCCATGAATTGGTTCGGAAGATGAGGGCTTCTATTCAAGTTATGGGACCTCTGTTGGGACGGCTGGGCCGGGTGCGGGTGTCGCTGCCCGGTGGCTGCGCAATCGGAGAAAGGCCCATTGACTTTCACCTCAAGGGCTTTAGGCAGCTGGGCGCGGAGATTCGAGAAGAACACGGGTATATCTACGCGGAGGCAAAAAAGCTTCACGGAGTCGATATCCAGCTGGATTACCCCAGTGTAGGCGCTACAGAAAACCTAATGATGGCCGCTGCCTTGGCTAAAGGCACTACCCAGATCCGCAATGCTGCCAGGGAGCCGGAGATCATTGAAGTGCAGAATTTCCTCAATCAGATGGGCGCCCGGATCCGAGGAGCGGGCACCGATGTCATTCGCATTGACGGTGTGGAAGCCCTACATCCGGCAGAACATAGGGTAATTCCCGATCGGATTGAGGCGGGCACATACCTGGTGGCTGCCGCCATGGCAGGGGGTGAGGTAACTCTCCAACCTGTAATTCCCCAACATATCTCCAGCCTCATCGCTAAACTCCAGGAGGCTGGTATAGAGATTATGGTTGAGGATGACAGAATTACAGTGCTCTCTCTCGGCACGTATCGGGCGGTGAATTTCCAGTCTCTGCCTTACCCGGGCTTTCCTACCGATCTTTTGCCGCAGGTAATGGCAATGATGACCCTAGCTAAAGGCACCAGCGTGATCCGGGAGACAGTTTACACCAACCGCTATAAGCATGTCAGCGAGTTGAGGCGGATGGGAGCCAACATCATCTTGGCCGATCGAAGTGCTGTAGTCCAAGGCGTCCCAGACTTGAGCGGGGCGGAGGTTGTGGTGCCGGATCTTAGGGCGGGAGCAGCCTTGGTTCTTGCCGGCATGGCAGCCTACGGGACCACCATCGTAGAAGATGATGGTCATTTGGACAGAGGTTACGATAACCTCATCGGCAAGCTCCAGGGAGTAGGTGCAGAGATAGTATCCCTTGAGTAGTGGTTAGTGTTTTAACATAGTTTCCTTTGCTGACAATTCTTGCATGTCTTACCGGCCGACTATGCTATAATTAAAGAGTACGGATATAGGCGGAAGGGTGACTCTTAATGCCCAGAGAGCGGGACAGTTATTCCTTATGGTTTTCCATGGCGGTCTTGCTCTTGGTTGTAGGCCTTTACGGTTTCCTCCATTCTCCTTTCTTCCGGGTGCAGTACATTCAGGTCAACGGCTCTAGCTACAGTCCAGAGCAGCTGGCCCAGATTGCGGGGATTGAGAAAGGGACAAGCCTTCTGGGGCTGGATGTTGATCTTGCCACAAAGAGATTGGAGCAGGAACCCATTATCTCAAGGGCGATTATTTACCGATACCTTCCCGACACTGTCTACATACAAGTGGAAGAGCGGACTCCCATAGCCATGGTGCCTTCGGAATCAGGGTTTTTCGGAGTTGCAGCCGATGGTACCGTTTTGGGCAGGCTCGGAGGAGGCTCAGTCAATCTGCCCATCATCACCGGGGTGGACAGAAACTCCGTTCTGGCGGGAAACAAGGGCGTCAGCGAACTGGTGATTGCCGCCGGGATCCTCAAGGGGCTGCCCAGGGGGGTTAGGGATCTTGTTTCTGAAGTTAACGTGGTGGACCGGGATTGTTTGAAGGTCATCAGTCGCAGTCTGGTTGAGTGCCATCTAGGTGGTCCTGGGAATCTACCAGAGAAGCTGGATGTAGTGGCTACCCTTCTACCGCGGCTGGATTCCATATCCTCACAGGCTTATACCATTATCGATGTTTCCAACCCAAAGCGGCCGGTGGTTCGTAAATTGCCCTAGCTTAATCGACGAAAACTTCCCCGGTAAAGAGGGAATCTACTTAGATTGTGGAATTAGGAAGCAAAGGTAAACTGCTCCTAAGCAAGACGGGGGCTTTGAGAAGCCAAGGTGAAGATGATTGGGAGTAACCCAGCTAAGAGGTGAAGGTTTGGTAGCGGCCTTGGATATAGGCACATCCAAGGTAGCGGTAATCATAGCCGAGGCCTATGCTTTCGGTGCCGCTAAAGTGATCGGAGTAGGTACCGGCTTCCACAGGGGCTTGCACCGGGGTGAAATCACAGACGCTGAAGCTGTGGCAAAGGCCGTCATGGAGGCAGTCATCAAAGCTGAGCGGATGGCAGAGGCGGCCATGCCGCCGGCAGTAGTTGGCATACCAGGAAGTTTTTGTTCATCTTTCACCGCCCGGGGCTCGGCAGCCATTAAGCGGCCCGGTCACCGGATCCAAGCTGCAGATGTGGAGAGGGCTCTGGATGCAGCTGCAGCTGCAGCTATTCCTCCGGGACGGCGAATCGTCGATAGGTTGATCCATGCTTGTCTTTTGGATGGGGAGAGGATAAAAGGATCCCCCGTCGGTCTTGTCGGCAGCCGGCTAGAGGTGGATGTGCAGTTTATAACCGCGCCTTTGTCGGTATTGGCGGAACTTGGCAAGTGTTTGGGACAAGCCGGTGTACAGGTCGATGGGGTGGCGGTACAGTGTCTGGCCACAGCCCGCATGGTGCTGGCTCCCAGCCAGAAAGAGTTGGGAGTCGTTTTGGTTGATCTTGGAGCAGGCCAGACCGATATTGTGGTATTTCGATATGGACAGCTTGACACCATGGCCTGTTTGCCTGTGGGGACCGATAACTTGACTAGGGATCTTTCGGCAGGGTTGGGGATTTCCACAGAACAGGCTGAGCAGCTGGTACGGGAACTAGGCTGCACAGTATCTCTGAAGTCGACTGCAGAACTCAGCGTGGAAGAAGACAGCCCAACAAAGGCCCTGCTTGAGAATATGCAGGTAGAGCTGCAGGAGTACAGTGACGTTTTTATGGCCAGGGCAGAAGAGATCTGGCAGCTTGTCCAAAGTCACATAGGTAGAGAAGGCAGCAGCGGGAGCCTCTCGGCGGGGGTGAGGTTGGTGGGTGGCGGGGCCCTTGTCCCGGGAATGGCCGCTCTTGGTTCGGAGCTCTTGGGTATGCCCATCGATGCAGCTCTCCCCGAGGAGCTTGAGAGCCTGCCTGAGGCCTGTCAAAGTCCCGCCTACGCTGCGGCAGTCGCGTTGGCCGAGGATAGGGCGAAGAACCTGATTGAACTGCAAGCTGTAAGTACCAGAAAGTCTGCCTCTTTGAATGTCTTGTGGCAAAAGGTACGTGGTTGGCTCAAGTCTTAGCAAGGAGATATGCCGGTGGGTGCCGGTTCTTGGGAGGTAACGGACATGTTCGAATTCGATACTCAAGCCGGGCAGTTCGCCAACATTAAGGTGGTGGGGGTTGGCGGCGGCGGCAGCAATGCAGTGAACCGTATGATTGAGGCAGAACTACAGGGTGTGCAGTTTATTGCCTTGAATACCGATGCCCAGGCATTGATGCTGTCAAATGCCAGTCATAAGATTCAGATGGGAGAAAAGCTGACCAGAGGATTAGGAGCAGGGTCTAATCCCGACATCGGTCAGAAAGCCGCTGAAGAGAGCCGGGATGAGATCAGGGCCCTTTTGGATGGTGCTGACATGATCTTCATCACTGCCGGAATGGGCGGCGGAACTGGTACCGGGGGAGCTCCAGTGGTTGCGGAAATCGCCAGAGAAGTCTCGGCTTTGACTGTGGGCGTGGTAACAAAACCTTTTACTTTCGAAGGCAAGCGCCGTATGCAGCAGGCTGAAAAGGGCATTGCCGAACTCAAAGATAAGGTGGATACCCTGATCGTCATTCCCAATGACCGGCTGCTGCAGGTTGCCGAGAAAAAGACATCAATTGTGGAAGCCTTTCGGATGGCCGATGATGTACTGCTCCACGGAGTGCAGGGCATTTCTAATTTGATTACAGTGCCGGGGCTGATTAACCTGGATTTTGCCGATGTCCGGACCATCATGACCGATGCAGGTTCGGCGCTGATGGGGTTAGGTTATGCCACCGGTGAAAACAGAGCTGCTAAGGCAGCCAACATGGCAATCTCCAGCCCCTTGCTTGAGGCCTCCATTGAGGGCGCAAAGGGGATTTTACTCAACATAACCGGAAGCTCATCACTGGGTCTGTTTGAGGTCAACGAGGCGGCAGAGCTGATTGCATCAGCTGCCGATCCCGATGCCCATATCATCTTTGGTGCAGTCATTGATGAATCGCTTAAGGATGAACTCCGGGTGACGGTAATTGCAACGGGATTTGAGAGCCGCTCTGACCGCAAGGCGGAGCATGCCGATCGTCGGAGTTTCAAAGATGAGTTTGAAATCAAGCCCTTTGCCACCGATGATTTGGATATCCCGGCTTTCTTACGGAGAAAATAGCAGGGCGGGCGGGGGACAGCAAATTATTCGAGCTTTTTGATCTCCCGCCTTAGCTTCTTCAAAATCCGCTTCTCCAGCCGAGAGATGTAAGACTGGGAGATTCCCAGGCAGTCTGCTACTTCTTTTTGCGTCTTCTCCTCACCATCTTCTAACCCGAAGCGGAGCTTCATTATCCGCGTCTCCCGGGGGCTGAGCCGCTTTAGGGCACCAACCAATAGTTCCCGATCCACCTCTTCTTCAATTCCTTTACTGACATTGCTTTCCACTCCCAGGATATCTATCCAGCCGATTTCATTGCCGTCATAATCTGTGTGGAGAGGTTCCTCCAAAGATACTTCTACTCGGGTTTTGCTGTTCCGCCGAAGGAACATCCTGATCTCGTTGTCTATGCACTTGGAAGCATAGGTAGCCAGTTTCACATTCCGGCCGGGATCAAAGGTGTTTACCGCCTTGATGAGACCGATGGTTCCGATGGAGACCAGATCTTCAATGCCAACCCCTGAGCTTTCGAATTTCCGGGCAATATACACAACTAGGCGCAAGTTCCGCTCGATCAGGGTATTTCTGACAGTCTTGTCACCTGATCCCAGTCTCTTGAGAAGCTCGCTTTCTTCCTCCGCACCGAGGGGCGGAGGCAGTACTTCACTAGAGCCGATGTAATAGACATAACTCGGCTTTAGTCCCAACCGCTGGCAGAGACGGAGAGCTAGGGCCCGTATTGTCAGTGAGAGTCGAAGCCGCTGTCTGATCACTGTCCTTCGCCTCCTATGGCAGCTGGGCTCACAGCCGGTGATGGGGAAGACTCGCCTAACGTTCCATGGACTATAGACGGAGGTATTAAGGCTCGATACTCACCGGCGTTGTCAAGCTGATGATTGCAGATGGCCACAATGGCTTCACCCGTTGGAACTGACTGCCCTGAAACATCCAATGTGACCTTGTCAGGTCTAAAACCGACCAAGATGCCGTTCTTGCTGCCCAAGGAGCTGTAGGGTATGATTCGGAAGCGGCTGGACCATTGGGATGCTGCCAAGAGCTGTGTGAGAGCCTTTTCATCTCCTGCCTCTAGCTGCTGGATATTTGCTGCCAAATCCGCCGGCAGTAGGTCGGTGAGCAAGTCCTGTTCCAAGACTATCACCGGTGCTCCGGTTAAGGGGTCGGTTAGATGATTGCCTGTATCCAATAAGCCCACTACCCGGATGACTTCATCCCCGAAATAGATTCTGATGGGCAGCTGGTAAATGCGGCGAATCATGCTGGTTTGAACCACTCCCCAACCGATTTCAGCGATGACCAAGATGCCTGCAATGGCCGCCAACAGACCTAGGAAGGTGTTGGGCTCGGCAGGTGTGCCCAAAAGGTAGGCAGCTGCTAAACCAATGCCGCCGGAGCCAAAACCAATTCCAGCAAAATGCAGAGTCAGTTTCACCAGCCGGCGGAGGGAAACCGGGTGAAAAGTGATGAGGAGCATGAGCAAAGTAACAGCCAGTATTGTTGGTATGAAACGGAGCAAGCCGTAGTAGGGTATAATCCGCAGGCTTGCCAAGTAAAGAAGGAGAAAATGAAGAGTTCCAATGGCGGCTCCGGCACACAGCCGGCGCCAGTTGGTCTTAGCCAGGGTAACGGCAGCCGTCGCCCACAGAAGTAAATAATCGCAGAGGAAATTGGCTATTACATAAAGCAAGAGGATATCAACATATACGATATAGCCAAGGGCCAATGACCTCACCCTCCCTCCTCGACTCTTCTGATTTATTATACCTGGCCGATTTGCCAGGTCCTTCTATATTCCCGAAGATAAATGCCAATGGCTGATGGCTTCGGAATAAACCGACACCCCGGTGGCAATACTGAACAATACAAGCGGCTCACAGTATTGGGGGGAGAACGGTTTGAATAAAGTTGAAATCTGTGGTGTTAATACATCAAAGCTGCCGGTTCTCTCTAACGAGAAAATGAGGGAGCTCTTGCGGGCTATGCAGGAAGGCGATGAGAATGCCCGTAGACAGCTTATTCAAGGTAATCTTAGATTAGTACTGAGTGTGATCCAAAGATTCAATAACCGGGGTGAGCCGGTAGACGACCTCTTTCAAGTGGGCTGCATCGGCTTGATGAAGGCCATCGATAACTTTGACCTCAGTCAAAATGTCAAGTTTTCTACCTATGCAGTCCCTATGATCATAGGGGAAATTCGCCGTTACCTAAGGGACAATAATCCCATCCGGGTTTCCCGCTCACTGAGGGATATAGCTTACCGAGCCTTACAGGTCAGAGATTCTTTGGTAGCTAAGCATTCCCGGGAACCGACCATCGGTCAAATTGCAGCAGTCTTAAAAATGCCCAGGGAAGAAATCGTGTACGCTTTAGATGCTATTCAAGAACCGGTATCCCTTTTTGAGCCTATTTACCACGATGGAGGGGATCCCATCTTTGTCATGGACCAGATCAGTGACGAGAAAAATGAAGACAGCAATTGGTTGGAGGGAATCTCCATCAGGGAAGCCATGAGTAAACTGGGCGAACGGGAAAGATTGATCCTCACCATGAGGTTCTTCGGTGGCCGCACCCAGATGGAGGTAGCGGAAGAGATTGGCATTTCCCAAGCCCAGGTTTCCCGTCTGGAGAAAGCTGCCTTAAAGCACCTGCGCCGACATATGGCAGTCAATGAAGCTGACACCATCAACCAATGACAAGGACTCAGGCAGCCATCAAGCTAGTCAACCGCAGGAGGTGGCGAAGGTGATAATAAAGACATTTCGCAGTCGCTTACTGCTTTCCAGTGTTATTCTAGCAGCAGCACTGCTTTTGGGTTTTTTTGCTGTGCAAGTGACCAGCAATACCCTGCCGGTAGAAGAAGCATTCAACGTGGAGAGCTTAATCCGGCTTCATGTTCTAGCCAATAGTGATTCACCGGGAGATCAAGATCTGAAGCTTAAGGTGCGGGATGCGGTCCTGACAGAGACCAGACATCTTCTTGCTGGAGTTACCACCAAAACTGAAGCCTGGGAACAGCTGCAGCTTCACAAGGACATGGTCCAAGGGGCTGCACAAGAGGTGGTCAACCGGTCTGGCAAAGACTATCCAGTTAAGGTGCAGCTGGGAGAATATGCCTTTCCCGAGAGGACCTATGGGTCTGTGCTGGTGCCGGCAGGTGACTACCAGGCCGTAAAGATCGTCATTGGAGAGGGGAAAGGCAGGAACTGGTGGTGTGTGTTGTTTCCACCCCTCTGCCTAATAGAGAGTGCAGGGACAGCCCAGCAGCCAGTAGTGGTGCAGGAAGGGGCGGCCGATGAAGGAGAAGCTCAGCAGGTGGTAGTTGAATGGCGCTTCAAGTATCTAGAAGGTCTCTACCGGGAGTACGGCGAAAGGCTGGCAGCCCTTTGGAACTCTGTGCGGGGCAGGGCCATCCTTTCCGCTAAGGAACTTTCGTCTTAGCAAAGGGCAGTCTAAAGACCTGTGAGTACATTTGCTCCCATCCCCACATATAATTAATGTACGGCAGAGTGCGCCGGGGGGTGGGAAGCATGCTGGTTAAGACATCGGAGCTTTGGGTGTTGGATGTGATCAACACAGTTGACGGCCAACGTCTGGGGAATATCACTGACCTGGATATTGACTTGGCTACAGGGAAAATCAATGCTCTGATTCTGTCTGAACCAGGCGGTTTTCTTGGACTGTTCCGGCGGGGCCGAGAAGTTATTATCCCTTGGGAGAATGTAATGCTCATCGGTATTGATGTGATTTTGGTGGAGATAGCTTCCCTGCGGGACCACAAGCGGGGAAGATATGGGGCATAGTCCCCGGCTATGAGCCGGGGACTTAGTAGTCTCTGCCTATAATTTTACTCTTCTACAAGCTGAAACTCATCCTTACCTACTCCGCACAGTGGGCAAACCCAGTCATCCGGCAGCTCCTCGAAAGGCACGCCTCCTTCTTCAGCTGGATCGTAGATGTAACCACATACCATACATTCCCACTTCTCCATGCAGGGCATCCTCCTTTACCGTTTTACCAATGAGGCTCATTGGTAAGTATGGAGTGTTTTCACCGTATGTTATTCATTTCCTGCTGGAAAACCCTATTTGTTTCCAGGAGGTACGGGACTATAGTATAATGAATGCAGCGTGATGTGCCATTTTGTGTTAGGTGGGATCAAGGTGAAATGCCCCTTTTGCGGTTTTTTAGAGAGCAAGGTTGTGGATTCCCGGGCGACAGAGGAAGGTGCCTCTATCCGCCGGCGGAGGGAGTGCATGAGCTGCGCCCGACGTTTTACCACCTATGAGCGGCTAGATGAGGTTCCTTTGATGGTGGTGAAGAAAGATGGACGGCGGGAGGCTTTCTCCCGGGACAAGATCATTACCGGTGTCTTGAGGGCTTCACAAAAGCGTCCAATCAGCTACGAGGTCATTGAGAATCTGGCCAGGGATATAGAGCGGGAACTGCGCAATCAAATGGAGAGGGAAGTTCCCTCCCAGATGATCGGCGAGATGGTGATGGAGCGGCTGCGTCAGCTTGATGAGGTGACATATGTGCGTTTTGCCTCAGTCTACCGGCAGTTCAAAGACATCGGCCGCTTCATGGAAGAGTTGGAGAAACTGCTGCAGCAGGGGAATGAGTAGGTGGGATAAAAGCAGTGATGGAAAGCTGCGGTGTGAAAGAAGTCTTGGACTGGCGGGTAAAGAGTGGAGTGGGAATTTGGCAGCCGAAGGCTCTCATGCTTCCGGCATCGGTTGTGTGTGCCTTTTCCAGCCGGCAGGGAGGGGTCAGCGGTGGCCCCTACACATCCTTGAATCTGGGGCTCCATGTTGGTGACCGGCATGAAGACGTTGTAACCAATCGCCGACGGTTTTCTGATGCCCTGGGCATTGACTGCGAAGGCTGGGTTGCGGGTGATCAGGTTCATGGAAAAGACGTTGCCGTTGTAGGTAGAAAAGACCGGGGCCGGGGTGCTTTGGCCCAAGATACCGCTCTGCCGGCTGTGGATGGTCTTGTAACCAATGAACCAGAAGTGTGGCTGACCTGTTATTACGCTGATTGTGTACCTTTGCTGTTTTGGGATGTTGATGGAAGGGCAGTGGGTGT
Source organism: Bacillota bacterium (assembly GCA_012727675.1). GTDB lineage: Bacteria > Bacillota > Limnochordia > DTU087 > DTU087 > DTU087. The sequence continues at coordinate 5,140 of JAAYGR010000046.1, read as the reverse complement.
TGCCCACGCCGGCTGGCGGGGCACCTTAGCCCAGGTGGGACTGCAGGTAGTGGCGAAGATGGTAGAAGCTTTTGGCTCTGACCCTACTGAGATCCACGTGCTGGTGGGTCCAGCCATTGGGTCCTGCTGCTATTCAGTGGGCGAAGAGCTTGCCGGTCTTTTTGAGAAGGAGTTTGGCGGAGAGCCTTTGACAAGAAAGCAGGTGCAGACCTATCTTGATTTGAAACTCGCAAACCGTGAGTACTTGGTAAGGGGCGGAATTCCCCCTGATCAGATTCATGTCAGCAGACTATGTACATCATGCCTGCCTGGGGTCTTTTTCTCACACAGGCGGGATAAAAGCCCTACAGGCAGAATGGCAGCGGTAATCGGATGGCGGAAGCCCTAGAGGCTTCCGCATCTCCTTTTTCGGCGGAACAAGGAGTTTTGCATAGAGATGGGGAATCAGATGAAAACGGGAGTGAGTTTTGTGGCGAAGACAGTTGAGCATGGTAAAGCAGCAAAACCGCCCTTTGTGGTGGGCCGCAGGGGCAGAGAGATTATGGCAGTCTTGTTCTTTGCCATGGGTGTGTTTACCTGGCTCAGTCTCCATACCGAGAGTGTAGGCATTGTTGGCCTTTGGGTTGGTAGATATGCCCGCTGGCTTTTGGGTTTGGCAGCAGATCTGCCTGTGTTGTTGTTTCTTTTGGCTGGATATCTGTGTGTCTGGGGAAAGGGAAAAGGTGCTGTCCGGGGACGCATACTGACAGGTATAGTCCTTTTGGTTTTGGCCTTATTGATCTTTGTTCATTTGCAGACCACCGATAATGTGCCGGCTTCCTACATACGCTATTCCCGGGAGATGCTCAGCCGCCCCCGGGGAACCGGTGTGATCGGGCAGTACTTGACTTTGGTTTGCCTGCGGGCCTTTGGTCTCGGGGGCACCTATGTACTAATTGTGACCTTTTTGATGATTGCCGTCATCCTTCTGTTTGATGTTCCCCTGTTCAGATCGGTGTTGGGCGCAGGAAGCTGGGTTGGCCGGAAAGCAGGTTCGGCTTGGCAGGATATCAAGGGGACATGGGCGGCTGCTGCTTCGGTTGTGTCTTCTTGGAAGGGCAAGTCTGAAAGTAAAGCAGCTGACAGGAAATCCCGGGCAAAGAAAAGACCGTCCCAGTCGGAGCCAAAGTGCACCAATTCCAGGTCCAGCGGCCAAGCTCAAGTTATCAGGGAAGTTGCGGCATCCCGGGATGATGAGCCCCAAGCTCAGTCGACTAAAGCAGAAGAGGAGCCTGAGCCGGAGGTTTCCGATGCCTCTTTCTCCCAGCCCAGGCGGGTGGGGCCTTTTACCTTGCCGCCGCTGGACTTGATTCGATCTGCCCGGGCCCGAAGGTCCCGCCGTACGTTCAATGATCAAACAGAGCTCTTGGAGGCGACCTTGGCAAGCTTTGGGATTGAAGCCCAGGTGGTGGAGGTTAGCCATGGACCAACAGTCACCCGCTACGAAATTCAGCCTCCGCCCGGCATTAAAGTCAGCCGCATCGTCGCTTTGGCAGATGATCTTGCCTTGGCTCTGGCTGCGCCGGATGTGAGGATCGAGGCTCCGGTACCCGGCAAGTCGGTGGTGGGAGTTGAGGTTCCCAATCGGGAACCGAGTCCTGTGTACCTGCACGAGGTTCTGGAGAGTCCAGAGTTTCAGAATCACCCTTCTTGCCTAGCAATGGCTCTAGGCAAAGACATTGCCGGCAATCCGGTGGTAGCAGATATGAGAAGACTGCCCCACCTATTGGTGGCAGGTGCCACAGGCTCTGGAAAAAGCGTGTGCTTAAATGCAATGATCGCTAGTTTCCTCTACAAGTCTTCTCCTGAGCAAGTGCAGCTTTTGATGATTGATCCCAAACGGGTAGAGCTGACGGTGTATGACGGCATTCCCCACTTGATTTGTCCGGTGGTCACTGACCCCAAGAAGGCGGCTGCAGCCCTCCGATGGGCAGTTAAGGAAATGGAGCGCCGCTATGAGCTGTTCGCGGATGCCGGAGTACGGAATATCGAATCATATAATGAGTGGATGGCCGATAACCAGGAGCGCTATGGTGAAGGAGAACTTCTGCCTTATATAGTGGTGATCATCGATGAGCTGGCTGACCTGATGATGGTGGCTGCTTCTGAAGTAGAGGAAGCTATCTGCCGCTTAGCCCAAATGGCCAGAGCAGCGGGTATGTGCCTGATTATCGCTACCCAGCGTCCATCTGTAGATGTAATCACCGGCCTCATTAAGGCCAATATCCCGTCACGGATTGCCTTTGCAGTTTCATCCCAGGTTGATTCCAGAACTATTCTGGATATGGCCGGCGCCGAGCGGCTCCTGGGGAAGGGCGATATGCTCTATTTCCCAGTCGGTGCTTCAAAGGCCATTAGGGCTCAGGGAGCTCTGGTACTGGAAAAGGATATCGAGAAGCTGGTGAATTTCTGGTCGCAGCAGGCTGATCCCGATGCCCAGGAAAACAGCATTGTTGACCTGCAGGAATCGGTGGATCGGGAAGTGAGTGTTGAGGATGAACTTTTCGATGATGCTGTCCGGCTGGTGATAGAGTGCGGACAGGCATCCATCTCCATGCTGCAGCGCCGCTTCAGAATCGGTTATTCCCGGGCTGCCCGTTTGATCGATGCCATGGAGCTCAAGGGCATTGTGGGTCCGCATCAGGGCAGCAAGCCTCGGGAAGTCCTGGTAGATGATTATGAAGAATTAGCCGTAGGCGGGGAGTCGTAAAGTATCTACTTTTCTATGAAAGAAGGGGTGGACGGTGACCGAAGTTGGGCGAATGCTGGAGGAAGCCCGATTAAACAAAGGTATTACCCTGGATAAGGTGGAAGCCGACCTGAAGATACGGAAATTCTATGTTTTGGCTATGGAGTCAGGACGGTGGGAAGAACTGCCGGGGTATGCCTATGCTGTAGGCTTCTTGCGCACCTACGCCGAATACTTGGGGTTATCCGGTGATGAAATAGTGGAGGAGTTTAGGACCTGGCGGGAACTTCAAGGACATACAACTCTAGCAGAAGAACCGCCGGTGGGGGTATTCCAACGGGCCAAGGAACTGCAGACTGATACCGGGATTTTTCAGCTCAGTGCCAAAGACAAAGGCAGGCGTCCTCGCCGCAAGAGGGCCGGCCGGGGACTTGCCATAGTCTTGATTATGTTGGTAGCTTTAGTTGCCTACTTCTTGCTCAATTGGCACGATGGTTTTCTCGGCACGGGAGGTGGAGAGCTTCCCGTCGAAGAGATTGGCGACGAGATTGTAAGTGTAGAGGAACAACTGCAGACAGAAACAGGAGCTGAGCTGGGGGGTTCTGCCCTGGATAGTCTGCCGTCAGCCGGGGGACCAGCAAGGGACCTGCCAACTGATGAGGCCAAAGTAGAGGAGGACGGGCTCCAAATCGCGGCTGGAGAACTGGGTGACAGCGATGATGAGGGGCAAGGTTCTGCCATCCTCGGGGAAGAGGGATTAGGAGAAGATGCTGCAGCGTCGGAGGGTCCAGCCCCCCAACAGCCGGAACTAGCTTTGGGAGCGCTGCCCAGCGGAGATGACCCCGGAGCAGTGCAGGTCACTTTGCCCAATGATGAAGTACACAGACTTCCTCCGGTGGAGGTTGACGAGGAGACGTGGCCAATTACCCTAGAGGCCGTAGCTGAAGGTCGATGCTGGGTAGAGGTAAGATGTGATGGCGAAGTCAAGCTCTCCCGTACCATAGAAGCAGGGGAGAGTTTTCGCTGGCATGCTGTTGAGGAGATCAGGATTCGTTTTGGCAATGCCGATGTGGTGCAGTTAAAGCTTAATGGTCAGGATATCGGTCCAGCCGGCAGAGGCGTTGTAACCAGGGTCTTTACTGCTGATAAGGAAACAAGCTAAGATTTGCAGACAAGTCCTTCGCCATAATCTAGATAGTCGCGGAATATCTTATGGACAACGCGAATATCTATTATGGCGAAGGGGGTTGATGGCTTTGGCTCGCAGAGCTTGGAGAACTCGGCAGAAGAATGGGCCTGGTCTTTTGTTTATTTTGGTTGCGTTGGTGGTGGTGGCAGCTGCCGGTGCACGATATGTCGGTCTTTATGCTCCGGAACAGCCAACTTTAGCTCCTCAGTGGAGGGCAGTGAAGACGGAGGAAGAGCCGCCGCCCACTGAGGAAGAAGTCAGCAGGAGAACTCAGGAACCGGTGACGGTGTTGGTGCTGCACGCACATACCAGTGAGAATTATTCACCCAGCCCCTCCCATGACAAGAACGGCAAGGGAGAAATCGTGACGGTTGGGGCTGAGTTCTGTCAAGCCATCAGTGAAAAAGGCATTAAGGCAATTAATCTGAAGGCGAGCTTTGATGCGCCGAAGTACAGCGACGCCTTCAAAAATGCGGGGGAGGCAGTGGCTAAGGCTCTGGCTGAAAACCCCAACATCAAAGCAGTAATTGACATTCACCGGGACGGTTTGCCTGTGCAGAAGGATAAGGATTATACTGCCGCTGTAGCAGCCGGCCAAAGGGTGGCGAAAATCCTCTTTGTGGTTGGGGATGTGTCAAATCCCAACAGCAGCAGCAATATGGCCTTTGCGGAAGCAGTTAAGTCTCGCTTGGACGCAATGTTCGCTGGTGTCAGCAGGGGGATTAAAGTTCAGCATCGCAATGTGAATGGCAATCTTCATCCCAACACGCTGTGTGCATATATCGGTGACTATAACGGCAATACGCTGGCGGAGGCTAGGGCATCAGCCCGCCTGCTGGCCGATGCAGTGGCCGGGGTGCTGCTGGCACAGGCCCAGGAAGGTATGTCGGTACTGCCGACAACAACACCTTAAGGTGCCGCAACCCCCTTCGTTGGGTAAGGCATAGTCTTCAAACCCACCCTTGGACCTTGACGGTTTGGGGTGGGGTTTCTTCATATGGGAGAAAAAACCAGCAGGATCGCATTGGATAAGCGGAGAAGTTTTTGGGCTGGACTAGATAGTTTGCAGCACAGCAGCTAATAGGAACATGTTTTATGGGAATATTAGTGGAAGAGACTGGAGGTGCCCCTGTTTGGTTGAGCATGTTCATATGATCGGCATCGGTGGGACAGGAATGAGTTCCATCGCTACCGTTCTACTGCAAATGGGGTATAAAGTAAGT
>JAAYGR010000045.1 GCA_012727675.1 Bacillota bacterium | reverse complement strand
GCATGATCTCATATGGTCTCACCACAGCTCCACCTCCTCCCTATGGACATGGCCCCAGGACATACCTGGAGCAGGGATGGCCATGGTAATTATACCACTGACAACCCTACCATGCAACATGGCTGGCATTGAAGATAGCTAAACATTAAACCGGATCAACATGACATCTCCATCTTGAACCTCATAGTCTTTTCCTTCAGAACGCAGTATGCCGGTTTCCCTGGCTCGCGAAAAGGACCCTGCCTCAAGCAGTTCCTCTGCAGAAAGGACCTCAGCCCGAATAAAGCCCCTCTCCATGTCGCTGTGGATCCTGCCAGCGGCCTGGGGAGCCTTGGTTCCCCGGGGCACGATCCAGGCCCTGGTTTCCGGACCCTTGATGGTGTAGAAGGTAACCAAGTCCAGCTGCTGATATGCGGCCTTCACCAATCGGTCCAGCCCAGAATCCGGTATACCCAACTCCACCAGAAACTCCCGGCGTTCTTCCTCCTCCAGCTCCTGAAGTTCCGCCTCCAATTGGGCTGCGACAGCTACACAGGCTGCTCCCGCTTCCCGGGCCGCCGTTTCCAGCTCCCGATAGTATCGACCGGAGGACCCGCTGTCCTCACCTCTTATGATATCAGGCAGCTCCTCTCCGCTGACGTTGGCACAGTAAAGCACCGGCAGGGAGGTAAGAAGCCGGTATTCCCGCAGGAAAGCCCTTTCGTCTTCCTTAACAGGGAAGGTACGGGCAGCAAGCCCTTGATTGATATGTTCAATCAAACGTTGGATTAGCTGAAGTTCCATCTTATACCTATCCTCTCCCGTCTTCAGATAACGGGAGACTTTCTCTTGCCGTTTCTCCAAGGTCTGGAGATCTGCAAGCAGCAGCTCTGTCTCGACGATATCACGGTCCCGAAGGGGTTGTAAGTCTCCCTCCACATGGCTGACATTGTCATCTGCAAAACACCTGATGACGTGTACCAGAGCATCTACCTCTCGTATGTGGGCTAGAAACTGATTGCCTAAGCCCTCCCCCCGGCTGGCACCCCGCACTAAACCGGCAATGTCTATAAATTGAATGACTGCCGGGGTAAGTTTCTCAGGGCGAACGACATCGCCGATCTGCTGCAGGCGCTCATCGGGGATGGGTACAATTCCTACATTGGGTTCGATGGTGCAGAAAGGATAGTTGGCAGCCGCGGCAGCGGCTTGGGTCAAAGCGTTGAAAAGCGTAGATTTGCCCACATTAGGAAGGCCGATAATACCCATGGAATACATATTATTACTCCTCTCCCTCACCATCGACGCTAGGAGCTGGATTCTCCCGCACTACCTTCTTCACTGCACGCTCGAATTTCCTCCGGGGAAGCATAACCACTCTGCCGCACTGAAGGCACTTGATGCGAAAATCCATGCCGACACGCATGATTTCCCACCGATCACCGCCGCAAGCATGCTCTTTTCTCATCTGAACAATATCTCCTAGTCGATAGACAGGCAGCATTGGCGCCCCCCTCTCCTCTTGTTTTCTAGAACCTCTTGTACCTTCGCCTTTCCTAGAAAGCAGCAGCAAGCTTATCCTTCTACGTCACCGGCGACAAGGTCCTCTTTTCGTGAAACCCTGCCGGAGTCCGAATCACGGCGAAGAACCACAACCCGGCGGGGATAGGGTGATGCAATGCCTTCCTCAGCAAATCTCTTAAGGATTGCTCCCCGTATTTCCCTTTCTATACCCCACTGCTGCATGGCTTCGGCCCTGGCAAAAACCCCAAGAACAACCCCAGTCTCAGTTAGATCACTAATACCAAGGAGGGTTGGGCCTTCCACTAAGCCGGGTATTTCCGACTCCCGCATTTCCCGGAAGAGATCCTCTAAAATCGCCATCACCTTGTCCAAATCCTCATCGTGGGAAACCAAGACATTAAACAAGACCCGCATGGCGGGACCCATGTTATTTGTCACCTGCTGAATCAACCCATTGGGAATAATATGAAGGGCTCCGCCTCGGTCCCGAAGCTTGGTAACCCTGATTCCCATTTCCTCCACGATCCCGCTCACTTCTCCTATTTGCACAAAATCACCTACGGCGTACTGATTTTCCATAAGGATGAAAAACCCTGTAATCACATCTCGGACCAGGTTCTGGGCTCCGAAACCTATGGCCAAGCCGCCGATTCCAGCTGTGGCGACGATGGAACCTGTAGGCACCCCTAGTCTTTCAAGAATGGTCATGGCACCAACGAAGTAAAGCAGATACCGGACAGCACTGTTCAATATGTCCATAAGGGTATGGAGGCGCTTGGGATCGCCGTGTTTGCCCTTCTCTGCCTCCCGCTGAAAGAATTTGGTAATTATATATGTGGTGACCCGCACTGCGATTCTGGTAACGACTATAATGACAACTACACTGATTATGGTTCTTAAGATATACGGCAGATTGGCAATTGCACCGCCAACGGTGGTACCATTGAGCAATCCTATCCCCTCCAAACAGTTTATTCTTCTTTCCAGCGGGCGTATGATCCGAGGATCTTGAAAAAACTGCTGCTGGCAGCTACTGCCTCTATGGCCGCAGCTGTATCGGGGGCAGTCTTGTGTCCGGCAGCATCAATGAAAAATAAATATTCACCCAGGACGCTCTTGGCAGGGCGGGATTCGATTCGGGTTAAGTCAATACCCCGGATGGCGAATTCCCGCAGCTGCTCGTATAAGATCCCCGGCCTGTTCCGCCGAGGTGAAAAAACAATGGAAGTCTTATCGTCGCCTGTGGGATGGCTGCAATCTTCTTTCCCCAGGACACAGAACCGCGTGGCATTGGCCCGGTTATCTTGGATATCAGAGGCTAGGATCTCCAGTTGATAGACTGCAGCTGCTGCCGCGTTGCCGATGGCCGCCCATTTATCATTACTCCCTGCCACAACCTTGGCTGCCTCAGCTGTGGAGCTGGCGGTAATCAGTTCCGCCTGGGGCAAATGCTCTTGCAAGAAAGCCCGGCACTGGCCCAAAGCCTGGGGGTGTGAGATAACTTTTTCAATGTTCCTCAGGTCTATGCCTTTCCTTGCCAAGAGATGATGGCGAACGGAGATGATAATCTCCGCCGCCATCTTTAGGTCTACCTCGTGGGCAAGCATATCCAGGGTTAATGCCACCGGTCCCTCCAGGGAGTTTTCCAGGGGCACCACAGCCTGATGGATTTTGCCGGTGTCAGCAGCAAGGATCAGCTCCATAATACTGCCAAATGGCTGCAGCAAGACTTCTTGTTCTGCCATCCGGGCTCGATGGAGCACTGCAGCCTGCTCAGAAAAGGTCCCCTGGGGCCCGAGATAACCAAGGACCTTCAGTTTGCTACTCATCCTGTGCTTTAGCCCCCATGTCCTTTTCACCTTGCCAGCGGACGACCGGGTGTCTAGCTGCCAAGGTTTCATCCAGTCTTCCCACCACTGTATGATATGGAGCATTCTGCAGCTTCTCTGGCGATTCTTCAGCTTCCCGGGCAATGGCCAGCATCACCTCAATGAACTCATCAAGGGTGGCCTTAGTCTCAGTTTCTGTCGGCTCGATCATCAGAGCCTCTTCGACAATCAGCGGAAAGTATACCGTGGGAGCATGCATGCCGTAATCCAGCAGGCGTTTAGCGATATCTCTAGCTGCAACCCCATTGGCCTTTTGCCGCTTTGCCGAAAGGACAAATTCATGCTTGCAGATACGGTCGTAGGGAAGATCATATGCTGACTTTAACTTGACCATCAGGTAATTGGCAGCCAGCACCGCATCTTCACTGACGTGCTTTAGGCCCTCTGCTCCCATGGAAAGAATGTAGGCATATGCCCGCACCATTACCAGGAAGTTGCCGTAAAATCCCTTGATTTTCCCTATGGAAAGGGGCCGATCATAATCAAGGTAAAACTCATCGGTGTTCTCTCCGGTACCAGGTGAATCAAGGGACTCTTGCCGCTTTTCAACCACCGGAACAGGCAAGAAGGGCACCAAGTCTTCCCTTACAGCGATGGGACCAGACCCAGGTCCTCCTCCCCCATGGGGTGTAGAAAAGGTCTTATGCAGGTTGAAATGAACCACATCAAAGCCCATATCCCCCGGTCGACACTTGCCTAAAATAGCATTGGCATTTGCGCCATCGAAGTACAGCAGTCCCCCTGCTTCGTGGACCATCTCGCTAATGGTGAGTATGTCCTCTTCGAAAAGCCCAAGGGTATTCGGGTTAGTCAGCATTAGGCCCGCGGTTTTCGGTCCTACCACTTCACGCAGGGCATCAACAGATACACTGCCCCGATCGTTGGAAGCTACCTCTACTACTTTATAGCCGCACATAGCAGCACTGGCGGGATTTGTCCCGTGGGCAGAGTCAGGGATAATGATCTCATCCCGATGGCCCTCTCCCCTGCTTACATGGTAGGCCTTAATTAGCATTAACCCTGTCAACTCACCATGGGCACCGGCGGCCGGTGCCAAGGTGGCCCTTGCTAAGCCGGCAATCTCACACAGATACTGCTCCAGCTCATACATCAGCTGGAGTGCCCCCTGTACCGTGGCCTCCGGCTGGTAGGGATGGAGGCTGGCAAAGGCCGGGTATGATGCCAGATCCTCGTTGACTTTGGGGTTGTATTTCATAGTGCATGACCCCAGGGGATAAAAACCGACATCAACACCGTGGTTTCGGCGAGATAAGCCGGTAAAATGCCGGACAACCTCCAGCTCACTTAGCTCAGGTAAGGGTGCCGGCTCGGACCGCATGTATTGGTCTGGGATCAACTCTTCCAGGGATCGACTGGGTACATCTAGATCAGGCAGAAGATAGGCCCGTCTACCAGGTGCACCTAGTTCCATTAACAGCGGGAAATTCTTCTGGCCAGCCATTACTCTACCCCCTTCAAGACCTGAACTAAATGCTGAATCTCATCGGCAGTTCTTGCTTCCGTTACGCAGAAAAGGATGGCGTTTTCCCATTCGGGACGGTCGGGATACATCTTGGCCAAGGGGAGCCCCCCGATTATTCCCTCAGCCAGCAGTACCGCATTGACTCTAGTCCAGGGGACAGGGGCTTTAACTGCAAACTCATGATAATACGGTCCTTCGAAAAGCAGTTCCCAGCCAGGCAGAGCAGCTATCTGTTCCGCAGTGTAATGGGCTTTCTGAGCGCACTGGACAGCTACCTCCCTTAATCCCTGCTTACCCAGCATCGCCAAATAGACTGTTCCAATTAGCGATGAGTGGGCAGCATTTGTGCAGATATTGGATGTAGCCCTGTGCCTGCGGATATGCTGTTCCCTAGTTTGCAGCGTCAGAACGAATCCCCGATTGCCGGCCTCATCCCGGGTCTCACCCACAATCCTTCCCGGCATCCTTCTAATGTACTTCTCCTTGACAGCCATGAAGCCAAAACTTGGTCCGCCAAAGGCCGGCGGATTCCCCAGCGGCTGGCCGTCACCAACTACTATGTCAGCTCCGTAGGCCGCGGGGGCCTTGAGTATGCCCAGGGAAATAGGATCAACACAGGCTGCGAATAGTGTAGGAACATCTTCAAGGAGAGCACCGATCTCGTCAACCGGCTCCAACAGGCCGAAAAAGTTTGGCTGCTGGATCAGGACCGCCGCTGTATCCTTACCCAAATACGGCTTCAGTGCTTCCGGATCTGCTGTCCCGTGGTCTGTCGGCAGTACCACCAATTCAGCCCCTACAGCTTTTAAATAGGTTTCCACCACTGCCCGGTAGTCGGGGTGTATACTCTCAAAGGCAACGACCCTGCTGCCGTTGGTGATGTTAATGGCCATTAGTGCTGCCTCTGCCAGTGCAGTAGCTCCATCGTACATGGAAGCATTGGCAACATCCATCCCCGTTAGGCTGCAGATCAGTGTCTGGTACTCAAAGGTGGCTTGGAGCACCCCCTGACTGATCTCCGCCTGATAAGGCGTATATGCAGTGAGGAATTCAGCCCGATTGGCCAGATGGTATACTGCCCTGGGAACCAAATGCTGGTATACCCCGGCCCCTAAAAAGGAAGTGTGGGTATCTAGAGAAATATTCCGATCGCCCAACTCCTGGACGTGCCGGATCAATTCACTTTCGGTTAGGGGTTGGGGTAAATCCAGATTTTTCTGCAATCTTATTTCCCGGGGAATATCTGAAAACAGCTCCTCAACTGACTCCACACCGATGGCAGACAGCATTTCCTGCCGCTCCTCTGGAGTCAGGGGCAAATAGGGATAGCCCATGCTCTTCGCTCCTTCTCTCAAATTGCTGTCCGAATAGCCTACATCACCTAGGTCGTGGGGCTGAATTATCCTTCCCTCTCCAGTAATTTCTCGTACTCTTCCGCAGATAACAGCTCATCTAATTCGGCTTCTGTATCGGGGGAGAGCTTAATCAGCCACCCCTCGCCGTAGCAATCGTCATTGATCAGTTCAGGGCTGTCTATCAAGGCTTCGTTTACCGCGATAACGATGCCTCCCACGGGAGCATAAATGTCAGATACAGCCTTCACCGATTCAATAACCGCCAGGCTTTCGCCTTTCTTGTACTCTGCTCCTACCTGGGGTAGATCGGCAAAAACAATATCTCCCATTTCTGACTGAGCATAGTCGGTTATTCCCACGATGATTCCTTCATCAGCCGCCTTTGTCCACTCATGGCTCTCGGTGTACTTTAGATCAGCTGGCACCTTCATTTTCAGTTCCTCCTTAATCTTGATTCTCATTTCTCTAGCTAACAGTATCCTTAACCCGGGAGGGTACAAAGGGCAATGGGGCAATTTGTGCCGCCACCGCTTTACGCCGTATTACAATCTCTATCGGCGTACCGGTCTTTGCCCGGTCAATGTCCACATAAGCCAAACCGATGGCACGATTTAGGGATGGTGACATACAGCCGCTGGTGACTTCTCCTACGGGCTGGCCGTCTACATG
>JAAYGR010000282.1 GCA_012727675.1 Bacillota bacterium | reverse complement strand
GTCCGATGTCATCCAGTCTTCCCAAGAAAGGACTTACATAAGTGGCTCCGGCCCGGGCGCACAGAAGTGCCTGTGTTGGAGAGAAAATCAAGGTCAAGTTGGTCTTAATCCCTTCACTGGAAAGAATCTTGGTAGCCTTAAGACCTTCAGTTGTCATGGGCACCTTGATGACGACATTGGGATGCCAGGTTGCGTACTCCCTTGCCTCTTTGACCATGCCTTCGGCATCTTCACTGACAACCTCTGCGCTGATGGGGCCATCGACGATGTCGCAAATGGTATTGATGACCTCTTTGAAATCCCGACCTTCCTTGGCAATAAGAGAAGGATTGGTGGTGACTCCGCAGATAACGCCCCAACTGTTGACTTCCCGGATCTCATCAATATTGGCAGTGTCTAGAAACAGCTTCATATGTTCGCCGCCAGCATTTCCTCCACTAGAGGAGCTGGACAGCTCTTCACCTCGCTTCTCAAGAATGTTCTAACTCCCCAACTACCGTGTGCTTGTCCAAGGAAAAGCTTCGCCAAAGGCTGCATAAAGGCAGAAATATGCAGCAATGTTACTATTAACATATCATGATCCGGATTTACATGCAATGCTCTCCCGGGCCTAATAGGCCTTGTCCCACGAGGGATTATAAAAAAGCTCAGCAACCACCGCTGCGATGCCCTGGGCGTCCGGTAAGCACCTGCCGTCCACCGTCTCTACCGGCAGCATAGTCACATCAATACCTTCCACATTCCGCCGCAGGACCGCCGAAGCCATCTTCAGACCGTCTTCCCAGGGAAGATCGGTCTCCACCAGCTCTCCCACATACCTGGCCAAGGTGGGAAGCTGGGTAATGGTAACCGCCTCCAGCATTTCATCGACTAAACCAATAATAAAATCCCGCTGTCGCTCAAGCCGCTTCAGATCCGGTTCCGAGCCCCTGCGGTACCGCACATAACGAAGGGCCTCGGGTCCCAGCAGTCTCTGGAGGCCCTCCTTCAGCTCAAAGACAAGTTCACCATCATCGTAGTAGCGAATGGGGGTCTGGACATCTATCTCCACCCCGCCGATGGCATCAACAAGCTCAGTAAAGCCGCTGTAATCTACCAACACGTAATAATGGATGGGAATCTTAAGGAGGTCCTCAGCCACCTGCTCAACGGCGGGCACGCCTCCAGCGGCAAAGACGGCTCTTAGCTCCCCCTCACTGCCGTCAGGCAGTGTGACAATCAGCTCCGGCGGAAGGCCCAATAGATGGAACTTCCTGGTGTCTGGATGGATAGTCCCCACAAAGACAGCATCGGCCTTCTGTCCGTACTGGGTCAAAGCTAAGGAATAGTCCCTGCCTTCCTCCCATCCTTGGACCACCTGAACTGTCTCTTCAACTGGGGCATCAACGCCTATGAAGACGATATTAATGCTTTCATCCCCTAGTATCCCCAACTCCATCCAATAGCGATAGCCAAACCAAGCTGCAGCCAGCAGCACTGCCGCTATCCCTATAATCACAAGCTTCCTGCGGGTCTGCCCTCCAGCCGTCCTTGGCTGCTCTGGCTTTTGAGCTGTACCCATATTCAGTCCCCCTGTTCCGAACCCCTCTGGGCTGGCCTCTATCTTCTCCGCCCAAGGCCTGTATTATATTAGTCCAGGGGCACCTCAAATCCTCTTAAGGACATGGTCCTAGGGACTGTCTATATATTCCAAACATGCCCGGGGCCTGTACTGCTGGACTTTCCGTTGGTCGACGTTTAGAAATTTAATCCTCTCCCAGCCGCAGATTGGGCACAGCATTGAGATCCCAGGGAGAGCGCTCTCCCCGCCGATATCTATAATATCCGGCACAGGCGATCATCGCGGCATTATCGGTGCAGAGAACCTTGCTGGGATAGTATACCTTGATGCCCTGGAACCCGGCCAGTTCCCGCAAACGGCCTCGCAGCCTCTCATTGGCAGCAACCCCTCCGGAGAGGAAAATGGTCTTAACTCCATAAGCTTCTGCAGCAGCCAGGGTCTTGGTCACCAGCACATCGACGATGGCTTCCTGGAGGCTGGCTGCTATGTCTGCCACCGGCAGCTCTTCACCCCGCTGCTTGAGGTTGTGGATGTAGTTGATGGCTGCTGTTTTCAGCCCGGAGAAACTGAAATCATAGGTATCTGCCTGCAGCAAGCCCCGGGGAAAATCAATGGCCTCAGGATCCCCATCCTCTGCGG
>JAAYGR010000281.1 GCA_012727675.1 Bacillota bacterium | reverse complement strand
GTATCTTCTGTGGTTACTCTTTTCAGCGGCGTAAAAATAAGGGGATGATGGCTGATGATCAAGTCGACGCCTACCTCGGCGGCATGTTCAGCGGCAGCCTCTGTTACTGTCAGGCAGGTCATTACCGTCCGGCAGGGTGATGATGCCGAACCGACCTGCAGCCCGACATTGTCCCATTCCTCTGCCAATGACTGGGGAAATAGTTCATCCATATATGCAATGATATCTTCCACCAGTAGCACTGCTGCATCATCTCCTTCAAATCGGGCCAGGGTAAGTCACCAGGTCTGAAGAAACATTCTCTATTTATTGTCAAGTTCCTTCCCCACAAAGCAAATACCGGCCCTGACTGGACCGGTATCTGGAAAACAGCTCTTTACAGCTAAGAATTGACTTACTTACAGCTTGAAATCGAACTCGAGATGAAAATGGCCTCCCCCTGAATGAGACTGTTGGGATTTCAGTGCCTCCAGCCGGACCGTCCATCTGCTGTCTCTGCTGTTCTTATCGACATGAACGTTTCTGATGGCCGCCTTATATCCACTCTTCAATGCGACCAGCTGATGTTCTCCTGGCCCCAGCTCCACTTTCTGGGGAAGCTCTCCCACATAAGTTCCGTCTACGTACAGCTTTACTCCCCAAAGGTTAGACTGCACATCCATGGTAATTGTCTGCCGCCTGGCAGGTTCAATCCTGAGAACACACAGGTCCATGTCCCAGTCTTCACCGGATAAGACTAACCGGCGCCGCAGCCTGGACACCAGTCTGTCCACTCCATTCTCCCTCAACAGTTCAGGGTAATCCACAGGTTCCTTGCGGGTTGCGACAATCAATAGGGTCTCCTCTCCAATGGGAGGTGCCGCGACGATGTCATACTTATCCGGCACACGATAGACCCTGTTCTTTCTCGCGTAGTTGTCGGGCTGGTGGGAATTTGGGAACAGCTTGGTTACCTTTCCCGCTGCATTGATATCGAAGATGGTTACATAGGCATTCTCACTGACTTCAAAGTACAGCTGCACACTTTCACCAACCCGATAGCTGGGATCACTGGTGCCCTTATCAGTCCAGAGGCGTACCTGCAAATCGCTCTTGGGATCAGGGTTGATGATCAATGACTTCGTCCCCGACTCTGCACCTACGCCCACGGCCAACAGTATGACCATTATTGGAACAAGAGCTAAACTAAACCAACGTCTTACGTTCAAACCCATCACCTCCTGGCCTACTGGCCAAACTTACCTCCATTATATCTTATTTCCTTTGCTGGGTGACATGTTCTGCCCCAGGCTGTCCGTACTACTTTTGCCCCCCTACCAATGAACCACCTTTAGGCCCATTGCCCTGTAGTCTGGACCATCTCCTCTTCCAAGGCACCGGCGCTCGATGGCTCCAGGGAACTGCCTAAGGCCCCTCAAATAACCGCCGGAGCTGCCCTTGAAGGCAGCTCCGATAACTTCACATATCCATCTATTTCACCGGCTCAAGGCTCTGTTTTGCCAGCTGCACTGGAGTTGATGAATTGACACAGAAGGGCTTTAGCCTCACAGTAAAGTTGAATTCATGGGGCTGCAGCTCATACTGGGGCAGGGTCGGCGGACCACAGCTACCGCTTCCCAAGCCGTGATGCCGGTAGTCAATATTCAAATAGATTTCATCCCGCCAAATAAGCTCATCGGTGTGACAGGCCTTTTCCAAATCATCGGTGGAGAACCTATGGGCACTGAAGTTCAGTGGTCTATCACCCGCCGCAAACAGGCCCACTCCCCGAAGGTCAGTTAATGCTACCCAGAAGACATCGGTCCGATTGCCGTGGTCCTGGGGATAAACATATGGTACATACAGCTCGTCGACAGAGCAGGCGTAGATCCCAAACCTGTTGGCCAGTTTGCTGTCAACATAACTTTCCCCGGGTCCCCGCCCATACCAGCTCACTTGATTGAAGTCAATGGGCAAAATCATCTGCAGCCCAATACGGGGCAGAATCGGCAGCTGTCCCTGGGGCCTTCCCTGTACCTCCACCGTAACGTTACCGTCACCGTATATAGTGTAATTATAGGTACAGTCAAAACCGTGATCAACAACTGGAGGAGCAATACGTGTCCGTACCTGGATCTGCACACTTTTCTTGGCGGCGTCAACCACCACTTCATCTACACGGTGCTGCAGCTGATGGAGACGGACCCGTTTCCACTCCTTGACATATACGACGTCGTTATCAGTTGGAGCCCTCCAGAAATTCAGCTTGGGACCCCTGGTGATCATGGGCCTACCGTGATGGCTCCAGGAGGTAATGAGCCCATAGACTTTATCAAAGGTGAGGCGGAAGTCTTCGCCCTTAACTTCGAAACATGTATCTGACTGTGAAATGCATAAATCCGGCATAGAATCCACCAAAATCACCGGCCCAGACGGCACATCTATCGGCAGCCTAAACTGGGCCCAGGCCACTTCATGGCCGGCCGGCGCCCAGCTGCAATCTGAGGCCAAGGTAAAGCGGAGATTCAGCCAGTAGTCGGTGGCTGGAAGCACAGCTGGGTCAGCATATGGTATAGTCACTATCCCTGTCTCCCCTGGAGTAAGCTTCGGTACCGTCAGCTGACCGGTCTGGAGAATCTTTCCATCTGCCGTAACACTCCAGTTTAGGTTCAAATGATCCAAAGTGAGAAAGTCATAGCGGTTGGTGATGCGAAGCTGCTTCTTATCCAGGTCCTCGACTTCCACCAGCACCGGCTCCAGTACCTTCTTGTACTCCACCAAACCCGGCGAGGGCTGTCGATCTGGGAAAATGAGACCATTAATAAGGAAATTTGCATCATTAGGCTCATCACCAAAGTCACCGCCGTAGGCAAACCGCTCGGTGCCTTGGGCAGTTCGCTGCCGCAGACCCTGATCCACCCAATCCCAGACAAAACCGCCCTGTAGACGGGGATACTTGTAGAATGCCTCCCAGTATTCCTTAAAGCCCCCAGGCCCGTTGCCCATGGCATGAGCGTACTCACACAGGATTACCGGTTTGGTATATGGTTCTTCTTGCGCCAACTCGATAACCCTATCTACAGGGGTGTACATGGGGCCGACTATATCAGCTACCTCCTGGGTTCGGTCCCCTTCATAATGGATGGGCCTAGTGGGATCGGCCTTCCTGGTCCATTCCGCCATGGCCCGATGATTGCGGCCAAAGCCGGATTCATTGCCCAAAGACCAAATAATCACCGATGGGTGGTTCTTATCCCGTTCTACCATTCTCTCCATGCGGTCAAGATAAGCCTTTTCCCATTCTGGGTCATCACTGAGCCTGTTGATATTGCCGACTATGCCAAAACCGTGGGTTTCCAAATCGGTTTCATCCAGTACATAAATGCCGTAGTAATCACAGAGGTCATACCAGCGGGGATCATTGGCGTAATGGGATGTCCTAACAGCATTGATGTTATGCCGCTTCATCAGGAGAATGTCTTGGATCATGGAATCCACAGAAATAGCCCTGCCCAAGTCGGGATGCATTTCATGGCGGTTGACCCCTTTGATCATGATGGGCACGCCGTTCACCAGCAGGTTGCCGTTCTTAATCTCAACCTGCCTAAATCCCACAGAACACTGCTGTACCGACAGCACCTTGCCGGAATGATCTCTAAGGGTTACCAGCAGCTTATACAGGTTTGGAGTCTCTGCTGTCCACTTGAGGGGATTAGCAACGGGTATCCGAAATTCAGGGCCAGCATCACCGCCGGCGGATACCTCTACTACCTGACTCTCAGGCGGAACCACCGGGCGGCCGGCACAATCTACCAGTGAAAGACTGATCTCATAATCCTTTACACCAGTGTCCCGGCAGTTCTTAATTACAAGGGCCGCATCTAGTACAGCATCCTTGTATTCCCCATCCAGCTCGGTGCGGATCCTAAGATCAAAGACATGGACTGCCGGCGGTGAATAGATGTATACATCCCGGAAGATACCGCTCAGCCACCACATATCCTGGTCCTCAAGGTAACTGCCGTCAGACCACTGCATAACCTGTACTGCAACCAGGTTTTCCCCCGGATGAACATGGTCGGTGATATCAAACTCCGCCGGCAGACGGCTTCCTTTGCTGAATCCAATCAGCTCACCATTGACCCACAGATAAAAGGCAGAATCCACTCCCTCGAAGCGCATAATCACAGGACGATTCTGCCAATCGGTGGGCAGGTGGAAAATCCGGCGATAGCAGCCCGTTGGGTTTTCACTGGGCACCTTGGGAGGATCCACCGGAAAAGGATAGATGACATTGGTATAATGAGGCCTGCCGTAGCCAGCCATCTGCCAATTGGAAGGAACGGTGATACTGTCCCAATCCGAGGCATCATAATCAGCATTTTGAAATCCAGAAGGCACTAGACTGGGGCTGGCCACATAGCAAAACTGCCACTGGCCGTTCAATAGGCGAAACCACGGCGAATTACCCCGCTCACCGGTCAGAGCGCTGGCTTCATCTGGAAAAGGCAGCAGCAGTGCATGGGCTGGTAAGCGATTGCGATGCAAAACCTGCGGATTTTCCCAATCAAACACTGGTCTCATCCTTCCCTGAAAGTGATGAAATAACATGTTGGCAGCTATTGGCCGCGCCGGTCACGCATCTATTTTTCACTTATGACTCTTCTTGACAATAATTGGGATTCCTTCAGATACGTAAATTTCCAACATAATGCCATCCACAAAACAAAACGGGGAGTGGTTCGGGATTTCCCCTAAACCACTCCCCATCTGTCCGGCGCCTCAGCCTTGGCGGCTACTTAATCTCAAAGGTGGCATGGGCAGTTACGCTGATCTGCTTGGTCTTTGTTGAAGTATCGTGGATTCCCATACTTGATACCTCGGTAGAATGGGGCTGGGGGATTTGAAATACCCCCTGCCGCAGAGTTCTCAGCTTCCCTAGGGACATATCAGAGCCCTTGAGCATCTCTAGAGCCCGTTCCCTGGCATTCTGGGTAGCCTCACCTACCATATCCTTTTTCAGCTCATCCAAGTTAGAGTAGAAGTACTCCAGCTGACTGCGGTAAACATTAAGTTCTGTATCCAGCTGTGGAATCACATCAAGG
>JAAYGR010000044.1 GCA_012727675.1 Bacillota bacterium | reverse complement strand
TGATAGCTGTTGATGGAGTGTAGTTCGGGAGGAAAAACCATTTATGTCGGCTACTCTGAAGGATGTCGCTAAACTAGCTAAAGTAGCACCCAGCACGGTATCGGGTGTCCTCAACGGAACAACAAGGGTAAAGCCTGAAACCCGCCGCCGAATCATGCAGGCTGTTGAGGAATTGAACTACCGGCCGAATCATCTGGCACGGAGTCTGCGCACGCAGGGAACGAGAACCCTAGGTCTAGTTATACCATCTATCACTAACCCGTTTTATCCTGCCCTAGCGCGCGGGGTGGAGGACACTGCCAATGCCTATGGATATAGTGTTCTCCTCAGTAATACTGACCGTGCTCCAGATAAAGAGCAGCAGTATATCGAGACTCTGATCGATAAACGGGTAGATGGCCTGATTCTAGTGGATTCTATGGTCCCAGACTCATTGATTCAGGAGATCGCCCAAACCCCCAACTTGGCCATCGTAATGATGAACCGCGGCATTGATAGCCCTAATGTGGATGAGATATGGGTCGACTTCCGGAACGCTGCTATCCAGATGACGGAGCACCTCATCGAAGCCGGGCATCATCGGATAGCCTTCTTGGCAGGGCCAAGAAATATCTGGCGGGCAGAAGAGCGGCTGCTGGGTTACCAGGAGGCGCTCTCCCGGCACAAACTCGAACTTGACAAATCCCTAATTAAATACGGGAAGTTTGACTATGAGAGCGGCTATGAACTGGGCCGGGAACTGCTCGCACAGGGTGATGACTTTACCGCGGTCTTTGCCAGCAATGACTTGATGGCCATAGGCTGTATGACTGCCTTGCAGGATAGCGGCATCCCCATTCCCCATGACGTTTCGGTGGTGGGATTTGATGACATTGATCTGGCCTTCTTTGTACGTCCTAAGTTAAGTACTGTCTATCAGCCTAACTATGAAATGGGAACCGCAGCAGTGCGGCTGATAATGGAAAGAATTCGGCAGGAGCGGAACGTAAAAACGCGGCAAGAGCTGACCAGCCGGTTGGTGATGCGAGAGTCGATGATACCGCACCGTTCTCCCGATGGCTGATCAACAATCCTTGTACCCGCTGTTCTCACAGCGATTCTAAGTTCGCCCTTCGTTTTGCTCCTGGGAGAACGGAAGGCCTGCCATTCTAAGAATCTGTTCCTGCCGCTACCATCGCCACTGGAGCTTCGTCTGGGTGATATGTCTCAACCAGCTCGCCTAGCATGAGCCTCACAGCTTCTTCATTGCCCTCATGACTCTCTTTCTCCAGCTCAGCCAAAACACTGGTGAACTTGTCCACATCATACTTGGCGAGATTAGCGATATAGATCTTCTCATGCCGGGTAGCTGTGGTGTTTTCTTCATCCAGCAGAAGCTCTTCGTAGAGCTTTTCTCCCGGCCTCAGACCGATGTAGGTGATCTCTATGTCTCTACCTGGCTCATAGCCTGAGAACCTGATCAAATCCTCAGCCAGATCCTTGATCTTGGTCGGTTCCCCCATATCCAGAAGCATCACTTCTCCGCCTTCGCCGATGGCCCCGGCCTGGAGCACCAGTTGGCAGGCCTCGGGTATAGTCATGAAGTAGCGGGTCACATCAGGATGGGTGACGGTTACCGGGCCGCCTTCGGCAATCTGCTTCTTAAACAGGGGGACCACCGACCCATCACTGCCCAGCACATTGCCAAAACGGACAGAGATGAACCGGGTTGAGCTGTGCTCATTCATGTACTGAACCACCATTTCAGCTGCCCGCTTAGTCGCCCCCATGACGTTGGTGGGGTTGACAGCTTTATCTGTAGAGATAAGGACAAACCGCTCTACTCGGTATCTGTCTGCCGCCTCTGCCACTGTCTTCGTGCCGAAGACGTTGTTCTTGACTGCTTCGCAGGGGTTGTACTCCATCATGGGCACATGTTTATGTGCTGCGGCATGAAAAACCACGTGGGGCCGCAAGCGGGCAAAAACCTGATCGACCCGCTCCCTGTCCTGAATACTGCCAATTACCGGCACAAAGGTCACACTGGGGTACTTCTGCTTCATCTCCAGCTCTAAGCGGTAGAGGTTGTTCTCAGAGTTTTCAAAGACTGCAATCAAGTCCGGTTGGAATCTAGCGACCTGCCGGCAGATCTCAGAGCCGATGCTCCCTGCCCCTCCGGTGACAAGTATCCGCTTATGATCGAGGTAGGCCGATATCTCATCACCTGCAATCCTCACGGGTTCTCTGCGCAGCAGGTCTTCCACTTGGACATCCCGCAGATGGCTAATACCGACGTCTCCCGATACCAGTTCAAATATAGCTGGGAGGATAGTCGTCTTCACTGACTGCGAGTTGGAGGCATTGACGATTCGGCGGATTGTTGAACCGGGAGCGGTAGGCATGGCGATGATCACTTCGTCTACCGGGTGTGCCTTGATAATGTCCTCAAGGTCTTCTGTAGTACCAAGGATTCTGGCTCCGTATACTTCTTTGCCCAACTTGGTCCGATCGTCATCTACTAAGCCGAGGACTTTGATGCCCAGTTCAGTGTGCTTGTGGATCTCCTTGAGGATCATAGCGCCTGCATCACCGGCGCCGGCTACAATGACCGCTTTCTTCACACCTCTGGACATTAGTGATCGCAGATTACGACACATGAATGATGCATCACTTCCCGTACCCTAGGTAATAGCTGCACTCAGATCTAATCCTACGATGCTTTGTCTCTCATCAAGATAACCTTGAGAGTTTGCAGAATGATTCGCAAGTCCGTCAATGGTGAGGCTGATTTAGCATACAGAAGATCGTATTTCAGCTTATCCTCCGGAGACGTACTATACTTCCCGGCCACCTGTGCCAGCCCTGTAATGCCAGCCTTTACTGTGTGCCGCGTAGAATACTCCGGAATCTCCTTCTCGAATTGCTCAACGAAGAACGGTCTTTCCGGACGCGGGCCAACGATACTCATATCACCCTTTAGTACATTCCATAGTTGCGGAAGTTCATCTATCCGCATCGCCCTAAGTATCCTACCTACTCTCGTTACCCGTGGATCGTTATCATGCGAAAGCACCGGACCTGTGTTCCTCTCCGCCCCATCAGCCATCGTTCGAAACTTCCATACCATAAAACGCTTCCCGCCCTGGCTAATCCTCTCCTGACGGTAAAAAACCGGTCCGGGGCTGTCCAGTTTTATGGCTATAGCAGTGAGTAGCATAATTGGGGCAGTCATAACTAGACCGACTGTGGCAAAGCAGATATCCATCAACCTCTTAATCTGCTCCTTCCCCGGTTCCGAACCCACCCTTATTTCGAGGATTGGTGTATCATCTACCTGGTCCAGGCGGGAGTTGGCCAACATAATCTCGTACAAGGACGGAGAGATATAAAGCTCAATACCGGACTCAAATGCGTCTCTCGCAAGCGATTGTTTGATACCTTCCGGAGCCTCACCCGACATAAAGATCACTGAAGGTCTACATGTATCCTGCAAGTATTTAACCTTACTATAGGTACCAGTCATAGCGTTCAAGTGACAGTTGTCTATACTGATGTCTGATGCCAAGGCAACGACTTCGTAACCACTCGCTCCTGCCTTCTCAGCCAACTCTAGGGCTTCAAGGGCGGGAGCGACTACCATAGCTTTCATTGGAGAGAACAGCTTTCTCTCCAATCGGAATACAAGTCTTCGCCATATGTAGAGCAGTGCAAACTGAACAAAGGCGCTTAGAAAAAACACACTCCGAGGAAATGCAAAGCTCCGAAACATAAATGATAGTGTGACAGTTAGCGGTGTCAATACTAGGATCGATGCTGTTAGCGATGCTATGATTTCCGACCAAGGTTTACGGGTATTGTCGTATAGGCCGTAGAAATTCAGTAGCACTAATGCTACTAAGGAACTATAGGGCACGATTTCCACATACGATGCAAAATTCGTCTTAGGTATACTACCGGCAAACCGTAACCAGAATGATGCTATGATGGACAGATTTATTAGTACTATATCACCGAGCATCTTCATCCCGTTGAGCAAGATCATGGACCTGTTTCCATCACTAGCCATAGCATGCACCCCTGACGAAGGTTCCCCTCAAGAAACCGCTTTCTCAAGTCACTGCTGTTTCACGTTCAACCTTTCCTAGAATTTCCAAGCCTGTGCCGTCTCCCAGTAAACGGCAGATGAATCCAGCCTTTTCCCAAACGTCTCTATCCAAACAGTTCCTGGTATCGAACACCAATTTCGTGCGCACCCTCTGCGCAACGTCATTCACATCAATCCTTCTGAACTCCTCGTGGTCAGTCAGGATAAGAACAAGATCAGCATCGTCTAATACTGGTTCTATTAGGTCTACATTCTCACCTCGAAACACTTTGACGTAAGGGTCGTACCGGTTCAAACCCCTAATTTTGGACATTATGCAGCAGCAACTTCAGGTTTCAAAGACTTGCTTATGATTGCTAGATGATAGTTCGTGGGAGATACATCTCCCAGACTTCCATGACGTCGGCGCTCATTGTAGTAGCTCATATATTCGCTGACTTGGCGGTATGCATCCTGAAAACTCATAAACTCGTGCCTGGAGTAGCATTCTTGTTCAAGGATAGCATGAAAGGATTCAATATGAGCATTCATATTCGGAGTCTTCACCGGAATGCGTTGATGGTCTAATCTAAGTTCCTCGCAGGCCCTAGCAAAAGCCTTAGCGATGAATTGAGGACCGTTGTCAGTACGCACTACGGGTAATCTAGATGTCTTCTCTACGTCCAAGTTTCTCTTCCGTAGAGCCTGTTTGAGAACACTTACTGCATCCTTGGCAGTGCAGCTTAAGCCCAAATGGTAACTGATGACTTCTCGATCCATGACATCGATCAGGGACAATTGGAAAAAGAACTGCTCTGTTCCGGCGATGTAACCATACTTTATGTCCATTTCCCAGAGTTGGTTGGGAGCATCTACTTGCATCCTCTTGGCTATACGTTTGGGACGGCGCTGCTTAATTCGGCGTTGCGGCAGGAGAACCCCTAGCTCAGCGCAAAGTCGATACACCTTCTTGTGATTTATTTGAAGGAAGTAGTCTTCCTTTAAGCAGACGGTGAGCTTCCTGTAACCATAGGGAAATCCATCGCCTTCGATCAGATCACAAATCCAGGACTTGATCGTCTCATCGGGTATTCTGCGGCCATCGTAGGCCAAGGAGTAACCCGGAACAGGACGCCCTGCAGAGGCTTTTCTATGAACTGAGCCTTCGCCCCCTGACCTTTCACCATCATCTCTGCCATCAGTGACTGCGTAGTAAGTAGAGCGGGCCAAGCCGACAAAGCCCAGGACCAGACTAGTCTTATATCCCTTACTGATCCACCGCTCGGCTATTTCGACTTTGTCGGCTATCGAGGGTTTGTTTTATCTCGCAACTCCCGAAGTATTGCCAGCTCTAACTCTTTTTCGGCTATGAGGCGCTTTAGCTGCTCGTTTTCCCTACTGACCTTTCCCAACCGTCTTTCTAGTTCAGCCGTACGGGATTGCAAACCTCTGGGAAGGGGTCCCGTTGAGCCCCGTTTACGAGCAGCGCGCATCCACGTATACACGGTATTCTTAGACAACTCATAACGGCGGGCTACTAAGGCAGCGTTACCTACTTCTTCGACTTCTTTGAGTACCTGAGCCTTGAACTCATCTGTATACTGGTTGGCCACTGAAATCACTCCTAGA
>JAAYGR010000280.1 GCA_012727675.1 Bacillota bacterium | reverse complement strand
TGGACTTGAGCAGCCCCTGGGTATACGGGTGGAGCGGATTTAAGAAAAGCTCCCTTACACCGGCCTGCTCAACTTTTCTGCCGACATACATCACCAGCACCTCATCAGCCATCTGCCCTATAACCCCCAGGTCGTGGGTAATCAGCATGATAGCCATTCCGTAGTCCCGCTGCAGCTTCCGCATATTTCGCAGGATCTTGGCTTGGATGGTTACATCCAAAGCAGTTGTAGGCTCATCGGCAATTAAGATGCTGGGGTAGCAGGAGAGCGCCATCGCGATCATGGCCCTTTGCCTCTGCCCGCCGCTCATCTGATGGGGATACTCGTTGATCCGCCGTTCAGGATCGGGAATATCCACTTGGTTGAGTACTTCGAGGGCCCGCTTTCTGGCCGTCTCTTTATCTACGTTTTGATGAAGCTGGATGGCTTCAATTATTTGATCTCCTACGGTATACACCGGATTTAGGGAGGTCATCGGTTCTTGAAAGATCATGGCTATGTGCTGTCCACGAATCCGCCTCATTTCTGGGCTATGGCGATCCAGTTTGGTTATATCAATGCTGCCGCCTTCCGGCGGGTAAAAAGCTATGGTGCCTGAGACTATCCTTCCCCTTGGTTCCGGCAAGAGCCGCATAATGGACAGCGCAGTGATGCTCTTGCCGCAGCCGCTCTCTCCTACGATGCCGAGTACCTTTCCCTTATTGACGGTGAAGCTTAGGCCGTCAACTGCCTTAACTACACCCTGTTCAGTAAAGAACTGAGTCCGGAGATCTTCGACCTTAAGCAGAACCTCGTTGGCTGCTAATTCCCTTTGCTCAACTGCCACGGCTATCCCTCCTTCATCTTGCTGCTCCGGCCTAGTTGGAATACGGGTCCACGGCGTCACGAATGCCGTCACCTAAGAAATTGAATGACAAGACAGCCAACACAACGAACAATCCCGGCAGGAGCAGCCAGGGGCGGTCCAGGACTATTGCAACCTCCTGAGCGTTTTGCAGCAGTACTCCCCAGCTGACAGCCGGAGGCTGAATACCAAGGCCTAGGAAGCTCAGGGATGTCTCCGCCAGGATCATTCCAGGAATGGATAAGGTGGCTACCACGATGATGTGGCTGGCGGCGTTAGGCAGCATGTGGACCAAGATAATTCGACGGTCGGAGGCACCCATTGCTTGGGCGGCTACAGTGTAGTCTTCCTGTCGATAGGCTAGAATCTTGGCTCTAACTTGACGAGCTAGTCCTGTCCAATTGCGCAATGAGAGGATTGCCGAGATGGCAAAGAAGCGTTTGGTCGGATCCCACTCCGGCGGCAATGCCGCAGATAATGCAGCCCACAAGGGTATATCTGGAAAGGACATCAACAGTTCCACAATCCTCTGGATGATGTTGTCAATTAACCCTCCGTAGTATCCTGAGACAGTGCCCATTATGGAGCCTAAGATGATGGTCAGGACTACGCCTACTAATCCCACCGTTAACGATACTTGCCCACCGTGGATAATGCGGCTGAACAGGTCCCGGCCCAGCTCATCGGTGCCGAAGATGAAGAATGTCCCTGGCGGCTCAACACCGAAGAGGTGGAGGTTGCAGGGAATAAATCCAAGCAGCCTATACTCCTCGCCCCGGGTGATGAAGTAGATAGGGAATTTCTGGGATGTATCGA
>JAAYGR010000279.1 GCA_012727675.1 Bacillota bacterium | reverse complement strand
TGCCCCCATTGATTATCCCTTCCTTTAAGTCCGCTTATTCAAGATAGTGCTGCCAAGGCTCTTACAGAATCAGCATAGCATCTCCGAAACTAAAGAACCGGTACCTTGACTCGATGGCCGCCTGGTAGGCCCGGAAAATCAAGTCTTTGCCCGCCAATGCCGATACCAGCATCAGCAGTGTAGAACGGGGAAGATGGAAATTCGTGATCAGTGCATCAACCACCCGAAATTCGAAACCGGGAAAGATGAAAATATCAGTCCAGCCGCTGTCGACAGTTATCCTGCCGTTTTTCAGAGCCGCTGCCTCCAGAGTCCTGGTTGTTGTGGTCCCTACGGCAATGACCCTCCCCCCCGCCTCCTTGGAATTGGCAATGGCTCTAGCTGCCTCCTCGCTGATGGAGTAATACTCGGCATGCATCTTGTGATCTTCCACATCATCCGCCTTCACAGGCCGAAAAGTGCCAAGCCCCACATGGAGAGTGATTGAACAGATATTAACACCCTTCTCCTCTATTCTTTCAAGCAGGGCCGGTGTGAAGTGGAGGCCTGCGGTAGGTGCTGCCGCCGATCCCTCTTCCTTGGCATACACAGTCTGGTAGCGTTCTTTGTCCGCTAGCTCCTTGTGAATATATGGAGGTAGAGGCATCTGGCCAAGCTCATCTAGAACAGCTTCAAAGACGCCATCATAGACAAACTCGATTATCCTGCCTCCGGCAGGTGTCACATCCTTCACCTTTGCCGCCAAAAGCCCATCGCCGAACTCCAGCCAAGTCCCCGGCCTTACCCTGCGACCCGGCCGCACCAGGGTCTCCCAGACATCTTGGCTTATGCGCTTAATCAGCAGCAGCTCCACCTGGCCCCCGGTACCCTTCTTCTTGCCAAAGAGTCTGGCTGGGATTACTTTTGTGTCATTGATTACCAGCACATCCGAGGGGCGAAGATAATCAACGATATCCCGAAAGACTTTATGTTCCAGCTCACCTGTTTGCCTGTGAACGACCAAGAGCCGGGAGGCATCCCGGGGCTCCACCGGCTCCTGGGCGATCAACTCTTCTGGTAGGTAATAATCAAAATCAGCAACCTTCATCGCTTCAAGACTCCAAACTATAGCCAAAATCACTGAGGGTGCCGGCCTTTTCCCGCCAATCATCCTTGACCTTAACCCACAGCTGGAGATTGACCTGGGATCCGAGCAAAGCTTCGATATCCTGCCGGGCCAACTTCCCCACTTCCTTAAGCATGGAACCGCCCTTCCCTATGACAATACCCTTTTGGGAAGACCGCTCCACATAGATGGTTGCCCAAACATCAACAAGATCCCGGTCCTCCCGGGCTTCGACCTTTTCCACAACCACTGCGGTGGCATGGGGGATCTCTTCTCTAGTCAACAGAAGCACCTTCTCCCGGATGAGCTCTGCCATGATGAACTGCTCAGGATGATCTGTTATCCAATCATCAGGATAGTACTTGGGCCCCTCCGGGAGCCGCTCAATCACTGCATCAACTAGCTCAGTCAACCCCGAGCCCGTTAGAGCAGAGACCGGCAGTACCTTATCAAAATCCCCCAAAGCTGCGTAGGCAGCTAGGATTTCCTCTCCCCCATCTTCTCCGCTGCCTTCCCAAAGATCCACCTTATTGGCCGCCAGAATAACTGGAGCATCGGCCTTCTTTAGCTGGGCGGCAACAAACTCATCTCCCCTGCCCGGCAGCTTAGAAGCATCAACCACGAACAGGACGGCATCCACCTCATTCAAGGTCCTTAAGGCCGTATTCACCATGTATTCGCCCAGCTTATGCAAGGGTTTGTGAATACCGGGGGTATCTAGGAATACAATCTGAGCATCAGGACGGGTTAAGATGCAGTGGATGCGGTTCCTCGTAGTCTGGGGCTTATCAGAGACAATGGCGACCTTTTGTCCCAACAGACTGTTCATCATAGTGGATTTGCCCACATTGGGCCGACCAACCACTGCAACAAATCCAGACCTAAAGGCAGTCATCTGCCACCTCCTTACCGGCCGCTGCCGCAGCCGCAAGCTAACTCCCTAAGCAAGATCCAGCCGCAAGAGCAGCCGGTCTTCACCGGGTCCGTATTCTTCTTTGCAAGAGGCTATTGTTCTAAATCCCAGTCTTCCTTGATACAGCTTCAAAGCCGCCGCATTATCGGGAGATACCGTTAATTCCAAAGCCTGAAATCCCTGCTCCCGCAGCCGCCCAATGATCCCTTGGAGAAATCTGGTTCCTAGTCCCTGTCCCCGCCATTCTTTCCCAATGGAAATCCCGAACAAGTACGCGCATTGGGGCTGCCGCCAGCTGATCATGCATTCTGCAACCCCTGCCGGCCGCTGGTCACCTTCCACCCACAAGACGTAAACCCGTCCGTAACGCACAAAAGGAGGCAGGAACCATTCATTCATGCCGCCTTTGCCGAAGGCCTCCTGTTCGATGGCCACCAAAGCCTCCAACAGCTCGGCATGCAGCTCATCTATCTCCTCAACCCGAATCCGCACCTCTGCCACGCCCATGTACCTCCCTCATCTGAGCCAGCAGCAGGCCTATGTCAAGGATGACATTCCAAATGCATTGGGCAAAAGCTCCTGCACCGTCCAGCTTTCTCGCTCACCTTCTAGATTG
Source organism: Bacillota bacterium (assembly GCA_012727675.1). Taxonomy (GTDB): domain Bacteria; phylum Bacillota; class Limnochordia; order DTU087; family DTU087; genus DTU087. The sequence continues at coordinate 4,926 of JAAYGR010000279.1, read as the reverse complement.
GCCATTACAACCAAAGCCTGCGGAGCCAATTCTATCATAACCTGGCGGCAGATGCCACATGGCGGTACGGCCTTCTCCCCCTCCGCCACCACAGCTATCATTCGTATATCCTTCTCACCGTCAGAAACCGCCTTGAAAAGGGCAACCCGTTCAGCACAGCAGGTGGCTCCATAGCTTGCATTCTCGATATTACACCCTGTATAAACCTCACCACTACCTGTCAGCACCGCCGCCCCCACGGAGAACTTGGAATAGGGCGTATATGCCTTCTCCCTGGCTTTCACTGCACAGCTGACAAGATCATCGATTTCCCTCTCAGTCATGGTTCTCCCCTCCCTCATTTTGCTGCCAAGATGATACTGTCCCTCTCCTTAATATCTAACCGTTTCCCCGTACGGGCAAAAACTTCCTGCAGTTCCTTTAGGCTGTCCTTAAGTCCAGCAGGGTCTCCCACTGCCTTGACCACTATGGGATTGGCAGCTACCGTCACACCGTTAACCACCACCACCGGCCCAACGCACCTTACCCAACCGCCGGCTCCCAGCCGCTGACCGCCAATCTCTATCCCCTTAGCACCGGCGTGGTGAAGGCTGTTGATAATCTCCCGGATATCCTGATCATGGACTATTTCCTCCCATAGATATCCCCCAGGGGCATCGGCTGCTTCAACAATCACCCCGTGCCCTTCTAGAGGCAAACTGCCGTTGGCTTCCTGCACCCTCCGCAGCTGTTGCTTCAGCTGCTCAAGCTCCAGCTCTAGATGCTGGTAGAACTCCAGATCCCGGGGATGTGATACAAGGCCAGCCTCACCCCTTACAACCTGCACAGTCACAAGTTCAGCCGTCCCTGCCAAGGCCGGCTCCCCTTTGAGCTTCTCAACGGTGGTAGAGCTTAACAGTTCCCCGCCCTCCAGCACTTCTCCCCCGCTGAGGATAATGGTACCTCTCTCTTGGCCGCCCGCCCGCACTTTGGGGTCTGCCTTGATGAGCCGCAAGATGATCTCCCTCTGACGCCGCCGCTTCTCTGAAACTATGGTCGTCTCAACGGTCCCGGAGTGCTGAACTAAGGCAGTGGTAATGTCAGCCATGGTGTCTCCTTGGAGGGCTTCATCCAGAGTCTCCAATGCATTTTTAACAGCCTTGCTACCCTGGACGCCGGCTGCAGCAGCCATCTGGCGATAGTAGCCGCTGATGGCCCTGCCAACCTTCCTCACAAGCTGTCTCTGGGAAGCTTGCTCCGGTATAGATACCCAGCCTCCATAGGCCGCCGCGATGAGGGCATCCAAGACTAGCAGCAGCATAAGGCCCAAGAGCAGGGCCTTAGGTATCCGGTTAAGTCCCCTTGTTTCCACTAAGGCTCACCCCTATTCCAAAGGATGGGCTGTCAAGGTGATGCTGTCTTGTTTCTCAATATTGAGTGTCAGACCGAAATAGGGTGAGTGGATAATCAAGTCCAAGGCACTGGCCAGCACCTCTGGATCTCCCACAACCTTGATCTCTACCGGCTCAGTTGGTATAGCCTGATGGTTGACCAAGAGATGGCTTCCCGCCGCCCGAATGGAGCTGGTTGCCACCAAGCGCTGGGAACCGATCTGGATGCCCCGGGCACCAGCAGCAAAAAGTTCATTGACGATATCCCGAAGGTCATACCCCAGTACATTATCGATCAAGGCCTGTTCTTGGCCTTGCCTTGCCCTGATGATTAGTCCCGGCCCGGTCAGCTCGGCATATCCTCCGGCCTGCATAGCCTGCTGCAGCAAGACCCGAGTACTCTCAATTTCCTGCCGCAGTGCCTGTATCTGCCCTGGCAAACTCCGGGTAGTCAAGAGCTTAGGATTTCCGCTGCGGATTTCGATCTGCACCATTTCCTTAAGCTGCTTAGCAGAATCACTGGCCTTGAGCTTTGCCTCAGTCTCTGGAGAGAGTATGTCCGCGGGATCTTCGATGAGAACTTGACCATTTTCACTATGGACGGTGACTGCCGCTCCCTCGGGAGCTGTAGTTATCCCAGGTTCTTGGTTGATAATACCTAAGACCTTCCGCTCCAGCTCCAGTTGGTTCTCCCTGCGGATTACATCGGCTAGATTTCGACCGTGGGTACTCATGGCTCGGGCTACCTCATCGACGGTAATGGCCTGCTCCAATGCATACCGGTACTTAGCCACCGCCTCCCGCACAGCCTGGTTGTTTTCCAGGCCCAACTCCGCAATCTCAGATGTATAAAAATCAGCTAAAGCAGCTGCTCCCTGTCGAACTGCCGCTAGATCCCTTGCCCCAGCAGGACGGCGGAACTGCTGTGCAGATAGGGCTAAGACTATGACATTGATCAGCATCACGGCGATTAAGCCTGCCATCCAAGGATCAAAGTACCCCTTTAGCCGCCGGTCACCACTAGACAATAGACCCACTCCTTCTCAAATCTTGTAGCCGATGGAGCTGGATACCAACACCCCGGTATCCGTTAGATAAAGTCCCCGAAGCAAAGGAATCTTAATCCGGTACATCTCCCAATCCAATAAAAAAGGTGCCCAAAGGGCACCTCCTGCTGCTTGCTCACCGCTCCACGTTCCGGCAGCATACTACCGCCGCACACTCCTACTGTACATTCCCGCTGTACATCTAGTCAGCCATTCCCTGCCTACTATAGCCATTCTCATCTAGGGCAGCCAGTAGATTGGATTCAGTGTTTCCCCGTTGACTTTAATGCGAAAATCCACGTGGGGGCCGGTGGAAACCCCAGTGTTGCCTGAACGGGCAATGACTTGGCCCTGCCTCACCCGCTCTCCCACCTTAACCAATACCTTGGAATTGTGACCATACCATGTGGTCACCCCTTGACCGTGGTCGATCACAACTCCATAGCCAAAACCGTCCATCCACCCGCTCTCAATGACCTTGCCGCCGGCGGCTGCCTTCACGCTTGTACCCACCGGGACTGCTATATCTATACCGCCGTGAAACTGGCGGTTCTTATAGACAGGATGGACCCGCCAGCCGTAGGGTGAAGAGATCCTGCCCTTTACCGGCCAGATCAGCCGGGGTATGTTGGCATTCCAGCCCGGAATGATCAGTTTTTGCCCAGCCCGCAGCCGGTTTGGATCTGACAGCCGATTAGCCTCTGCTAAAGCCAGAACTGATGTGTTAAACTTCTTGGCAATTACCGAGGCACTGTCTCCCGGCCGCACTTGATAAACCTGGCCGGAGGGCGCCGCTGCGGCAAGCTCCCCACTGGCCGCGGCTGCAACCGCTTCCTTGGGAATGACCAATTTCTGACCCACAACTATCACTTCATTGGAGAGGTTGTTGGCCTCCACAATATCTGCTATCGATACTCCATACCGGCGGGCCAAAACATACAAGGAATCTCCCCGCCGAACTTCATGGATTAAGGCAGGGCTTTTCTCCAGCTCCTTCCAGGTTTGGGCGCCGACGATGCCGTCTACCGCCAAGCCCCTCTCTTTCTGGAATTTCTTCACAGCTGCCTTGGTCAGAGGCCCGAAGTGTCCGTCTACTTCCACAGGATACCCCCACTCCGATAGCCTGCGCTGGAGCTCCTTGACGCTGCTGCCGGTCATACCTTCTTTCAAAACGGGAGCAGCGACCGCGGCTTGCGGCAGTACCACTGCCGCTGCTATAGCAAATAGCAAGCAAACAGCAACGGTCTTTGCTCTGTGTACAGTTCGTGCCATGATTACCTCCTACAGCAATGAAATTCGGCACCTGGGTATTCTAAGCCCCATTTACTTAGTGCCTGTTTCTGCTAGTAGCGAGACTGCTTCATTCCCTATTATATCCAAGCCGCGCTTTTATACGCCCTTGTCCCCAACCCCTAATTTTTATGTCAATAAGTGGAACACAACTAGGGTCACGATTATGCCCAAAAGTCCCCCTGCCAAGATCTCCGGCCAGCTGTGGATCCGGGCCTCCAGACGGCTTTGGGCAACTAAACAGGCTAGGATCAAGGCTATTAGAATGACGGGACCTTGGGCCCCCAAGAGATATGCGGACGTTGCCAAACTGAAAGCTACTGCCACATGCCCGCTGGGCATACCTCCCTGCAAGTTGTAATACCCTGCCAGGATTTTTATAATCATGACAACCCCGAATACTGTCAATACCGGATCTAAGACTAATAATGATGCCGGATTGGAATTGGAAGTAGGGATACCTTCCAGCCTGTCTGCTACCTTATCAAAGAAAAGCAAAAAACCCACTATCACCGCTGCCAACGCGGTCATCAAGACACTGCCGGCAGCCACATTCTTAGCGGTTTTAGCTAAGGGATGGTATTCTTCTGTGATGAGATCCACGACCACCTCCAAAGCGGTGTTCATCATTTCAGCTGAGATTACTAAGCCCACCGTTAGAACCAATACCGCCAGCTCCACCGTGGAAAGGTGAAAATAATACCCAAGGAAGAGAACCAGTACTGCCGCAAGACAGTGAATCACCATGTTGCGCTGGGTGCTCAGGGCGTGTACAAAGCCTGCCAAAGCATAATTAAAGCTGTCCAACAAAGTCCGCGCCCGCAAGGACACAAGCCCCCTTCTACCGCATCAGCTCAAGCTCGGTCAAGACCTCCTCCTCTTTCTCCCGCATCTGGAGCCGCTCGTCTTCCGTGCTGTGATCCAGCCCCAAGAGATGGAGAAGACCGTGGGTCAACAAATACCCAACCTCCCGCTCGAAGCTGTGTCCATAGGCTTGGGCCTGCTCCTCAGCCTTTTCCAGGGAAATGACCACATCTCCTAAAAGCACCGGCTCATCGGATAGTGCCGGCATCTGAATGAAAACCTCTTCCCCAGCTCCCACTTCCTCCTGGGGAAAGGACAGCACATCGGTAGGCTCATTCTTACCCCGATAGTCCCGATTAAGCTCTTGGATCTGCTGGTTGTCGCAAAGGAGAATACTGACCTCCACTGATCCCTGG
>JAAYGR010000278.1 GCA_012727675.1 Bacillota bacterium | reverse complement strand
GGGTCATATCGATCAAACTGGATTACAGGAATCCCCGCTGCATGCAGGTTGTTGATCACTTCTGCTTGGCCTGATGCTGATGAATTGCCGATACCGCAGTAGCCCACCCCTGATACATTCATGGCAATCAAGGTTTCGACAAAGCTCTCTTCCCGTTCTGGGCTGTTGCCCAAGTCCATCAAGATGACGTTATATCCAGCTCGATAGGCCTGGTGTGAGAAACCGCTGGTTACCTCGCCATAAAAATGGTTCATCAAATCCGGAATGATTAGACCGATTACAGGCAGGTGTTTGCCCTTCATAATTTGGGCATAGGCCGCCGGCCGGTAGTTCAGTTTTTCTGCCGCCTCTGCTACCTTCTGCCTGGTCTCGTCTGTAAAGCGGCCGCCGTCTTTGTTGTTGAGAACCATGGAGGCTGTGGCAATGGAGACTCCAGCTAGCTCTGCCACATCTGCCAACCTGGTAGTCCTTTTCTTGCTCTTCATGGATATCACCAGTCTATAATCTGATTTGATTGCGCTGACAATCACTATCACAAAGTAACATTTTATGGTTAAACGTTTAACCCCTTATGCTAAGCTGATTTCGCGTGTTCTCTTCACAACTTCTTAAATCCGTTAACCTCATTTTAACCATAGGGAAACATTTTTGTCAAGAGCTAGGATCTGGTTCCATGATTTTCCTTGACAACCTTGACGCTGGGCATTTCTTTAAATCTCGTCTACGAGAGGGATATTCTGCCTCTTTGACGTGGGAACCGGGAAGGTAATTGGCAGACATTTCGTGTCGGCCGCGGTGGTAAAATTTTTAAATAGGGACCTGCAAGGAGCTGCAGAAAGCCCCCGGCACACGCCATGGACATGATAACGGTCGGGATTGAGCCTGACCCTGCTGGGAAAGCTCCCTGCTCACGCGGTGGGAATAAACTTGAAAGCGGCAGGCTCAACACCTACCGCTTTCCCTTTGCCTCAAAGTCTTTCTACTGTTTCATGTCCCGCTGCTTGCTCACCCGTCGGCCAGCCCGCTGTCTTGGCCCAGCCCCCTCAAGGGCCGCTGAAGCCTGAACCTGCCGCTCAGATGGTTAGCTGCAATAATCACCAGGACGATGAAGCCCCACATGGCCAAGATAAAGAAGGGGTCCATTCGCATCAGGTTCACCCCTGTAGAGATGACCTGGAGAATCATTACCGCAAGGACCAGGCCCGAGACCCTGCCATCGCCTCCCAAGGGGTCTACTCCGCCGAGGAAACAAGCCAGCACCGATACCAATAGGTAAGATTCGGCGTAGTTGGCTTTCACCGAGTTCAGCTGTCCCATCATCACAAAGGCAGTTATTGCCGCAAACAAGGAAGACAACAGGTAGCTTCCCATAATCACAGAGCGGGTATTAATGCCGGCGAATCGTGATGCCGTATAGCTGGAACCGATCATATACAGCTGGTAGCCAAATACACTTCGCTCCATGATCATCCTAAAGACCACCGCGATAGCCAAGAAAAGCCAAAAGGGGATGGGGATTCCCAGGAAAACCCCGTTACCTATGGCAATCAAGGCATCAGGAAACCCTGTGAGGGTGTACCCCTTGGTCAACACGATGTTAACCCCGTTTAGTAAAATCATGGTCCCCAGGGTAGCAAGTATATCGGGGACCCGTAGATATCCAATGAGAAAGCCGCTAAGGGCCCCGGCCAGGAGAGCAGCAAGCACTCCCCCCAACATTGAGACCAAAATCACCAGGGTCGATGCCTCCAGGGGGCTGCCTCCCGACAAGGCCCGGAGCAGCATAGCAGTTATAATACCGGTGAAATTGGCGGTAGCAACAATGGCCAGGTTAATCCCGCCCCCAACTATAGGTACCATCTGTCCCATGGCCAGAAAAGCCAAGAACGGCAGCTGGTAAGCCATGGAGTAGAAGTTGCGGACTCTCAAGAAGCGGGTGGGATTAAGGACCGCCATTATTGCCAAAACAATAATCAAGACCAGATATAGGGTTGCATTGGAACTTCGTCTTCTCATACTAGACTCTCCACCCCTCTGAATCGACCTGCACCTTAACCCTGGTTTTTTTCTGTCGGATCCTCTGCACCGCGCTGATGGTGATGCTGATGACAATCACAGCTCCTACGAAAATGTTGTACCAGTAGGAAGAAACCCCCAGCAGGGTCAACCCGTTATTGACAACGGCAAGAAGCAAGATCCCGAGGAAAGTCCCCAGGATGGTCCCGGCACCACCAAAGACGCTGGCACCGCCCAGGAAGACTGCGGCAATTACATCCAGCTCCTGCCCCACCAGGCTGTTGGGTATGGCCGATTGGACAATTGCGGCATGGACAACGGCAGCAATTCCCGCCAGTACTCCCACAAAGGTAAAGACAAAGAGCTTGGTGCGGCGGACGGGAATTCCCACCCGTTCAGCTGCTAGTTCACTACCTCCGATGGCGTAAATATCCCGCCCCATGCGGGTGTAATTCAAGACGAACCAGCCTAAGATCAGGACAACCAGCCAGATCAGCGGCATGAGACTGAGGCCGAAGTAGACACCGTGCTGGCTGACAAGATTGCCGATCCTGATCTCGGAAAACCGGCGGAACAGAGGATGGATGACGTAAATAACTTGGCCCTGGGAAAACACGTAAAGGAGGCCGAAGAAAATATTAGATGTAGCAATGGTAATAATGATGGTCGGAACCCTGAACATGTTCACCAGGCAGCCGTTGAGCCGGCCCAAGACTCCCCCGATGAGACTAGCGGTAAGAAAGGCAAGGAGTATATTGCCGCCCCACCGCAGGGTCATAATCACCACTACGTACTCAGCTACTTGGGCAATGGCAGTAAAGGAAACATCAGGGGTGCCGCCTAGAATAAGGACAAAAAGCACTCCCACCGCCATAATTCCCATAACGGAAAAGCTCTTTAGGAGGTCAAAGATATTCTCCGCGGACAAGAAGCGGGGATTGTACATGGTGATCAAGATACTCAGCAAAAGGATCACCAAAGCAAGATAGAACTCTGTCTGTTTCAATAGCTTTCTCACAGAGAACTCGCCACCATTCCTTCTCCCTTCCCCCGTGGTTCAGTCAGCTCAACCAGCTGCTGCACCTCTGCTTCTGTAACATCGGCAGTCTCAACCTCTGCAGCTATGCGGCCCTTTCGCATGATCAGAATCCTGCTGCAGTTGTTAACTACCTCAGGGATCTCATCGGAGATCAAGATAATCCCAATCCCCTGCCGGGCCATCCGGCGAATTATCTGATGGATACCGCTCTTGGCTGCCACATCAATACCGGCAGTCGCGTTATCCAGGATCAGGATTTTGGGTAAGGAAGCCAACCATTTGGCCAGCACCACCCGCTGCTGATTACCCCCAGAAAGGGTCTGGGCCTTTACCTCAGGACTGGTTACCCGGATAGCAAGCTCATCAATCCAGCGCTCAACAGCGGCATTCCATGCACGATTATCTATTAGTCCCAGCCAACCCCGCAGCCGGTCGATAATCACTGCCGCGATATTCTCACCCACCGACTTTTTCAAGACTAAACCCTGGGTCAGCCGATCCTCAGGGACGTAACCAATCCCGGCCTTGATGGCATCTTTGACGGTTCTGATCTTGATAGGTTGATGATCCACAACAATCTGGCCCCGATCGGCAGGATCGATACCAAACAAAGCCAGGGCCAGTTCAGTGCGGCCGGAACCTAAAAGGCCGGTGATCCCCAGGATTTCTCCCCGGCGGAGTGAAAATGAAATGTCCTGGAAGCAGTTCCTCTTACTTAAGTCCTTGACCTCAAGGAGCGGTGGCTCATTGCTGGGCTTAGCTTCATAGCGGGAGTAGGTTACCCTCGTGCCGCTCATTAGTTCAACTAGTCTCTCATTGGTAGCTTCTTCCCTATCCAAAGTGGCAACCAGCTCTCCATCCCTAAGCACTGCCACCCGCTCCGCGATTGCCAAAACCTCATTGAGCTTATGGCTGACAAACATCACGGCGATACCCTTGGCCTGCAGATCTCTTACCACCTGCAGCAGCCGATCGATTTCCTTCTTGGTAAGGGCAGATGTGGGTTCATCAAGGATGAGAAAGCGGGTGTCCCGTGTCAGGGCCCGGCAGATGGCCGTCATCTGCTGGTTGGCCACCGAAAGATTCCCCACTACCTCATTAAGGTCCAAATCCGCCTGGACCAATTCAACGGCCCGCGCAGCGATTTCCCTAATCTCCCGCCAATTGACCAACCGGTCCTGGGTCTCAACCAGCTGGCTGTATGCGATATTCTCGGCCACTGTCAGGTTTGGGAACAAGGCAAAATCTTGGTAAATGACTCTGATACCGAGATTAAGTGACTGAATAGGCCGAAGCTGCTTATACATCCGGCCGCTGATCCACAGCTCGCCGCTATCCGGCTTAAGGTCGCCGGAAATAATCTTGATCAGAGTAGATTTGCCGGAACCGTTTTCCCCTACCAGGCAAAGGATCTCATTTTGGCCAACTGCAAGCTCAATTCCTTTGAGAGCCTGGACGCCGCCGAAGCTCTTTTTGATCCCGACTAGCTTCAGAAAATCTGACATTTCCCATCTCATCTCCGTACTTGTAGGAAGGCCGGCTGCCCCCGCCCTGAGGTGATTTTAGGCGGGGGAAACCAGACCATGCCTAACTAGAACATGCTCAACTAGAACATGCTTAACTAGAACCTGCTTAACTAGAAATCGTAGTCTCCAACATTATCCTTGGTTACAATCAGCGGCCGGTCGAAGAGGACATTCATGCCCTCCAGTTTGGCTTCACCGATGCCTGGAATCATCATACCGTCATAGATCTGGTCTTCTTGACCATCTAGGATCAGCTTGGCCAGGTACACCATGACATAGGCCGCCTCGCCGGGATCCCAAAGGATGCTGTAATCCATGGAACCATCGAGGATGAACTGGGCTGCCTGGGCAGGAGAAGTTGTACCGATGACCGCTACCTTATCCTGCAGCCCCTTCTCCCTCACTGCCTGGGCAGCTCCCGGAGCGCCTTGACTGCCGAAACAGAGGAAACCTTTGATGTCAGGATGGGCTGTCAAGAGCTCCAGGGCGGTCTGCCGGGCAGCATGCTGATCCTCCGATACCGGGAACCGGTCGGCAACCTGGACCAGGTCGGGGTACTTTTCCTTGGCCAAGCGCAGGGCGGCATCGGCCCAAATGTTATGTGCCGGTACCGTTAAGGAGCCTACGTAAACAGCAAACTTACCGCTGGTTCCCATGACCTCCACCAGGAGTTCAAGGGCTTTCTCACCGAATTTCACATTGTCGATCATCTCTACATCATAGTTGGCATATTTCTGATCCGGCGACTCATGGGTGAGAACTACTATCCCCTGATTCTGGGCTCTAGAAAACACCGGCTCACAGCTGGTGGCATTGTTGGGAACCACCAGGATCGCGTCTACCCCTTGGTTGATGGCATCGCCGATGAGCCGTACCTGCTCAGCTTCATCCGCGGAGGCCGGTGCCTGCTGATATACATTTACCCCAAGCTCTTTGCCGGCTTCCAACAGCCCGGTTTCCATCCGGTTAAACCAGGGAATCCGCAGTTTGGGGATGCAGACCATGGTGTACTCCGCAGCGTAAGCAGAGACACTGCCGAAAGCCAATGCCATCACTACGGCCATCACCAGATAAACCGTAAGACCCTTGCCAGGAATACCTCTCATCTTTATCCTCCCATCTTACCGTAATGCCAAAGTTCACTCCGCCACATCCGGAAACATCCACTAGTCAGCCCGTGAGACCTGCTACCCCTCACCTCCCTGTATACTCTACAGAATTGTCAGTATTTCTTCTACAATTGATTATTCGTGCCCTTATTTCGATTTCCTTCTGTGGCTTTGGCCGACCGGGGTCCTCCTCTACCTCCGCTCTATTTAAGC
>JAAYGR010000277.1 GCA_012727675.1 Bacillota bacterium | reverse complement strand
GTAGGGAGGTAGCGTAGGTGACCAAGCAACAAAAAATAGGATTGCTCCTTGTCTTCCTACTCTGCGGTGCTGCTTTTGCCGGCGGCGCCTTAGGTGTTTCGGCGGCGGAGGCAGTTGTTGATGATGCTCCGAAGCAGCTTACGGCTCCGGGCTGGGAAGTGCTTCCGGCTCCTAAGGAGGAGCCGGTGATTGTCTATGAGCTGAGCCTTGTTGAACTGCGCTACGGGATGGGAAGAATCCTGGAAAACAGCGCGGAATTCTCCAAAGGAGAAGACATTGAGGGCGGCTATGCGATTATCACAGACGATGCTCTCTTGAGCCTGGTAGGAGATTTCCCCGCTGCCTTTACCGTGGGCTTATCAGGGGCAGATTCGGCTACGTCGGCGGCTTTTGAATACAACACTTGGTTGGTCACCATGGGTGATCAGCCTGTTTCTATCGAAATTGCCGAAGATAAGATTGCCGCTGCCCGGGAAGACGAAGAAACAAGTGAACACGGGCTCAAAATTGCTTTGACACCCAAGTACTACGGCGATCCCGACAGTGGGGTTCTGACGGAAATCGATCTAGAATACGGAAGCCCTGCAAATGCCATAGGCAGTATCCGCATTACAGACTGGCTTTCCGCTGAAAAAAACCGGCCCCTGGCCGTGATAGTCCAAGACCTGAAATACACCAAAGAACTAACAAGAAGATACTTTGCCCTTTATGCTGCTGCTGAGGTCATGAGCCACAGGGCTTTGGCAGATCAGGGACCTGTAGTTTCCATCGGCAGCATTAAAGGCCTTCAGGAGCTGATGGCTCGACACCGGGGACAAGCAAGAACCGAAGGTGAACTTTGGATGGGTATTGGCTATATGGATGGCCAGATCGGGCCAAGGGGCGGACTCCTGCTTAAAGGGGAGCAGTACTGGTTAGACGTCCTGGCCGAAGGCTTTCCGGAGGGCGTATCTTACAGGATAGGCGGAGCCTATTCCGTGGTGGGAGAATTGGGACTTGCAGCCCATATAGACCAAAGGGATGGCAGCGATCCAGTGATTCGATGCGGATTAGCCGACCAAGTGCGGTGGGGTGATTTACAGGTAGAGGCGGTATATCTGCCCATCGCCTATGCTCCCAAAGAACGGCGCTTTATTGAATCGGCATGGCTGCGGTGCAGTGCCGCTTTGGATTTGAACAAGTGGCGGTTCCGATATGACTTTATGTATGACAGTGGAGAGATAGGACATGAAGTGGGGATTGTGAGAAGAGCCACTGCCGATTGCAGTATTAGCCTGCACTGTGCCCAGCTCCCGACGTCAGAATCGGTGTATACTTTAGGCTTAGTCTTTCGGTTGGATTGAGCCTGAATGTGCAGTATCCTAGCTTAGGAGGGGCTGATCATGATATCAGACTCACCTCGAACCAGATTGAAAGTATGGTTCTTGGGACCCTTTGCCCTGGAAGTTAATAGGAAAGAGGTTCCGGTATCCCAATGGAAATCTAAAAAAGCACTCAATCTTTTTCGATACTTGGCTTCCCGGCGAGGTGAGAAGGTCCCCAAAGATGTTTTGAACGAGCTGCTGTGGCCGGATACCGATCCAGATGCCTCAACAGAGCAAAACCTGCATACCTGCGTATACTTTGTCAGGCGGATTATTGATCCTGATCTTAAGCGTTATGCCAAGTCAAATCTACTTACCTGCTCTGGCGGGCTTTACTGTCTGGAAAAGATAGATGAGGGCTGGGTAGATATCGAAGAGTTTGAGCAGCTCTACGCTCAAGGCAGGAAACTGGAAAAGATTGACCCTTGGGCAGCCATTAATGCCTTTCGCAGCAGCCTAGAACTATACCGGGGAGACTTCTTAGCTGAGGAGCCGTATCTTGACTGGACCATTGAGTTAAGGGAGTACTACCGGGAGATGTACATCGACGGAATCCTGCGTTTGGCTGAGCTCTTGGCTACCCAGGCAGATGACATAGGGGAAGCCATCAGGATCTGCCGGCAGGGGCTTCGTAAGGATCCTTATCGGGAGGACCTTTACCATGCATTGATCGGTTACCTTATTGATGCCGGCCGCTACACAGAAGCAGCCACTCAGTACACCGCCTATGCCCAGATGATGCATGAGGAGTTCGGTTTAGATCCCAGTCGGGAGGCCCGGGCCCTATTGGAGAGGATTCACAGCGGAGGTCGGATAGATGCCCATGAACTTGTCAAATCTGTGCCTTCCCGTTCCGGAGGTGCCTACGTGAGCGACCGGACCTTCTTTGAGGCGGTGTGCCACCTAGAAGGCCGCCGCCGGGAACGCAGCCAAGAACCGGTCACCTTGATGATGGTGTCTATCTACGGCTCAAAATCCATAGAACAGGCAGTTGATGCCGCCGCAGCTATCCTGCGGAGGGGTGATGTAGTCTGTCAGTGGGATGGAGACAAACTGGGCATCTGCCTTTGGGGTACAGATGAAACTGGAGCCAAGGTGGTCGGCCGCCGAATAAAGCGGGAGCTTGAAAAAAGCAACGGAGTCCGGGCGGGGGTCACATACGAAGTGCTGAAAGGCGGCAGTGAACGTCCAATCCTGGGGGCTTTGGAAAGGGCTTTCTAGGAAGTTTATAGAAATTCTCAGGACTTGGTTTGAGCCCTTTTAGAGAAACGTTTTAGTCTACCGGGCTATAATGCACCCAGGTTACGGTATAGGGGGGCAGTTGTAAATGACACCTTCTACCTTTATAGTACGAATCGTTCGCTGCGCCAATGGAACCTGGCAGGGACGCATCGGCCATACCCAAACCGGTGAAATGAGACCATTTCAAAGCTGCCTGGAAATGATAATGATAATGGATGAGTTTGTAGACACTGGCAGGCAAGTGGAAAGGGAGACAAGACGCCATGCAGGCGAATGGTCGACGAGTTTTAAGGGCTAAAGGAATCCGGCTTGTCTTTACCCTGGTGCTGCTTGCGGCACTGGGCAGTATAGCGGAGGGCGGCAGCGCGGTCAAGGCAAGTCGACAGGCGATCAATATCGGAATTGATGCTAAGCCCACTGCTGATTATGTGTACGGCGAGGAAGGTTTAACCTTGGTATGGGAGCGGGTGAGCCTTGAGGAGGAAGCGCAAGGTGTAGGACTCGATGAAGCCAAAACGTCCCGTGCTGGAGATACGAAATACATCTATTACGAAGTCAGGGACTTGGAATGCGGAAAGCTGAGGATTCCCGCTGAGTATATCGAGGCATTAACTCCCTATTCGGGGGGCTATCAACCCCTGAACAACCCAGTTCCATTCCTAAAGCTTGGTGAGGAAAAACCGGCGGAGATCAAGTTCCGTATTCGGAAGGAAGCCTGGAGACATGCCGGTCAGTTTAAGGGCTACCTGACATCAACCTCCCCCCTAGCGAAGCATGGTGCTATCGAGTTCAATGTTGATGTTAAGGAATTTATCTCCCTTGTAGTTGATACAGGTTCAGGGGAAGGCAATGTTGTGGTAGTTAATGCCGACCAAGGTCCGGGGACTTACAAAGGAGAGCAGCCGATCACTGTCACAGCTACTACCAACACCGCGGGCTCCACTTTAACGGTCTCATGTGACGGTTTAAGATTTATGGGTGGCGAAAGCAGTACTTCACTGAAGCAAGAATCGGTGCCTGTAATTGAACCCAGTGCCATTTGGCTGGAGGTCAGTAACGGCAGCAGCCTGGCGAGGGAGGGCAATGGCGGTAGTACCAAGTTCAACTTGGCCAACGAAAAGGGGGATGGAATAGTCTTTAGCTGCCCCAATGGGACGACAACGTATGTTTTTGAAGTTCGGGTTAAGACTGAACTTCAGCATGTAGCTGGCCGTTACAAAGGTAATATTCGCTTTACTTTGGCAAATTAAACAGTGAGCCTATACTGTGTGAGCATCCTAAGGATGCTGTTTTCCTCATTGGAGGCAATGATCCGCTGCTTAAATGTGGTCACCTTGGAGCAGCGGTTAAGCCAGTGGTGAAACCGGCCAATGGGATAATAACCAGTGGACCAATGAGGAGGAAGTATCATGAGAAAAACGTTGGGAATCATCGCAGTATTAACCTTGATTTTGGGTGTAGCATGCGGGGTTGTAGCAGCGAAAACCTCACAACAGGCTTTTTCAATTAAGCCGATAGAGCAGCCAGTAGAGCTGCAGGTAAATGTGCATAAATGGGCGGAACTAACAACCTTTACTGGATCTGATGGAGCTATAGTTATGAAGCTTGACCTCACGGAACCGGGAGCTCATGACGAAACGTTTAGGCCGATTACTGTTGCCGCCAATACAGAGGTGACGGTCAGCGTAAAATGGTCTCAACCATTATCCCTAGTTGGAGATGCAGCTGATCCTAATCTTGAAAAGCGACCCCTTCGGTATGAATTGGGTTTTCGAGGTTCCAATGCAGATCTAGCGGTCCTGAACACAGAATATACAGTAGGGGCTGGCCAGTCAGATACAAGGGAGTTGGTATTTCGGGCGTGGTGGGAAAGCGATAACTGGTACCAGTTGCTCGCCGGCGAATACCGAGGGACTGCAACCATTACCGTTTCTGCAGTAAAATAGTCCTTCTAACTAGGTGAATCGTTTCGGGAGACGGAAGTAGAGAGGGTGGTTATGTGAAGACTGCCGTACGGGGGATTCTACTCGGCCTAATCGCGGCTGTGATCATTGCAGTGGCTAACCAAGCCACTCTTGCCTTTGGGGTGCGTCCCTTAGTCATTGATATAGACTGCAGGCCCGGTGATACAAGGGATTTTGAGATTATCCTAAACCCGGGCAACACCGAAGAAACGGTACAGCTCTCGCTATACCAGCCTGTTCAGATGCTGAGTGGGAACTTGGCCTATCAAGAGCCGGTTCCTGAGACGTTTCCCGCTGTAGATTGGGTGCGCCTCGATTCCCAAGAGGTCAAAGTCTACCCTGGTGAAGATACATATGTAAGGGGCACCGTGAGGGTTCCTTTTGACGCCGGGGGCTCCCATACGGTGGTGCTCATGGCTGAGCCCAAGGTGGAGACTGACCAGCCGGGGATAACTCTGATTGTCAGATACGCAATTCGCCTTAATATCCGGGTAGACCGGCCTGGTTTGCGGACTGTAGCCGAGCTGAAGGAATTTGACTTGGTCCCAGGGCCTGAAGGTGAGCCTGTGATCACAGCCCGGGTTGCTAATCCGTCGGCCTGGGATTACCTGGTTTCAGGGGAAGTCACTATCAGGGATTCCGGTAGACGGTTGGTGGAAAGAATTCAGCTAAACAGTGAGGCCGGCGCCAGGGCCAATTTGACTGAGACCCGAATATACCCCGGCAGCGAAGTGGAGTACACGGGCGTAGTGACCAGAAGGCTTAATCCTGGAGACTATACCCTAAGGTTATTCCTCCGCTACGGAGAACACGGTCAGATCATTAAGACAAAGGATATCACTGTTGCCGAAGGGCAGTTTAGCTTCCCGAGTGCCGAGGAGATCGGTGCCTTTACAGTGGAACCTGACGTTATTTCCATGGAAATCAGGGCGGGGCAGCAGAGAAGTCAAGTGCTGCAGCTGACCAGTGAGATCATGGAGCCGGCCGTAATCTTGGTTGGCGGCAGGGACGTTGAGGCTGAGTATACATACTCACCCCTGGGATGGCTTGAGCTGCGGGGACCTGGTGAGATAAATCTTCCCGGTCGGGGAAAGGGCAGGATAGTACTGACCGTCGCTGTGCCCAAGGATGCAGATGATGCCTCTTACAACGGGTATATCCTCTTGGGAGCGTTTGACCCGGAGAGCGGTGAGCTGCTCAGTGAGAGGGAAATTCCCATCTCGATCTTGGTGGGAACTGACCATCTTTACGCCGTTGAGATCAAGAGTCTTGAGGCTGAAAAGGTTGAAGAAGGCCATATGCTGTATCTAGATATTGCCAACACCGGCAACGTAGATCTGATACCTCGTGCCGATCTACTCATTACCACCGAGGCCGGGGAATTCGTAGAGCGGGCTGTGTTAACCCTAGGTGAAGGCACTGAGAAAGTCATGCCTCTGCAGAGGCAGCAGTTGGAGGGTCTAGCGCAGGGCCTTGAGCCGGGCTCCTACGAGGTGACGGTAACCATCTCTGATGGAACAAGAGAACTGCTCACCACTGATATGATACTGGACATTCCCGATTAAACAGAAAAGATGGAAACTTTATGTAAATACCTCTTTAGGAAGCAGGAGTTTTTCAATCCATATAGAAGTAATAGGTGAAAGAAGTCAAGAAAAGCAGAAGTTATTAGAAAATGTTTAGTCGGGAACAAGCGTGGGTATGAATCCATTGGAGAAATAAAGCAGCATCAACCTCTATCGATAAAGGCAAACCCTCCGAAAGGTGGGGGCGCAAAGTCAACGGGCCTAAAGCTATATGCTAAGGCGGCCGGACTGCCGAAGAGAGGATAGGACGATTAAAGGAGCCTGTCATCTCTTTGGGTGAAAGGCTCCTTTTTGAATATGAGTTCAAGGAGCTGGTACAGCAGACGACGAATTTCCATAGAATTCTCCAGAAAGGGTAAACCCGTCCGAAAGGCGGGGGCACAAAGCCACGGGCCTACTAGGAAACTAATGGCGGCCGGGCTGCCAAAGGAGGAAACACAAATGAAGAGAATTCCAGCTTTTATAATCGTGCTGGCAG